>NZ_JBEOTD010000025.1:0-124058 GCF_040426375.1 Streptomyces sp. NPDC096012 | reverse complement strand
GGAGGAGGGTACGACCATCGCACGCGAGCTGCACGACGTGGTTGCCCACCACATGCGGGCGGCCGCCGGACCGGCCACGCGGCCGTGGTTCGGGGGCCCGGGTAGCCGCTGGGCAGCGGCATCGCCGGCGCGCCGGCCGGCCGCCGCGCCCCCGCCCGCGCGGAGCCGTCCGCCACCGCCGGCGGGTACGGCGACGTCACCGGCCGCGTATCGGCCCGGGGCGCGCCGCCCGCCGCGACCAACCGCAGCTCCCGCTCGGCCTGTTCGGCGGGAAGCCGTCCGGCCGGCTCCTTGCGCAGCAGCCCGGCGATCACGGGCGCGAGCGGCCCGGCCCGGCGCGCCGGGGGCAACTCCTCGTCGACCACGGCCCGCAGGGTGCTCAGCGGGGTGTCCTGCCGGAACGGCGAGACCCCCTCGACCGTCGCGTACAGCAGCACCCCCAGCGACCACAGATCCGACTCGGGTCCCGGCGTACGCCCCAACGCCCGCTCCGGAGCGAGGAATTCGGGCGAGCCGATCACCTCACCCGTCATCGTGAGCTCGGAGCTGCCCTCGACGCTGGCGATCCCGAAATCGGTGAGGACCACCCGCCCGTCGTCGGAGAGCAGCACATTGGCCGGTTTCACGTCCCGGTGCAGCACCCCGGCCGCGTGCGCCCCGCGCAGCGCGGACAGCACCTCGGCACCGATGTGCGCGGCCTGCTGCGGCGACAGCGGGCCCTCGGCGTCCAACCGGTCGGCCAGGGACACCCCGCGCACCAGCTCCATCACGATCCAGGGACGGCCCGCCTCCGCCGCCACGTCGTACACGGTGACCACGTTGCGGTTGGCCACCCGGGCCGCCGCCCACGCCTCCCGCTCCAGACGCGCGTACATCCGCTCGACGTCCGCGGCCGCCAGCCCGGCCGGGGCCCGCACCTCCTTGACGGCCACCTCGCGGTGCAGCACCTCGTCACGGGCGCGCCACACGGTGCCCATGCCGCCTTCACCCAGCGGGGTCAGCAGACGATAGCGACCCGCGATCACACGTTCACGGCCCGGCTCCACGGACACGGGTGCCCCCAAGGCATCTCGCGCGAATCCTCCACAAAAGTAGCTCAGCCCAGAGCGGATGCGGCCCCCTTGAGCACCAGGCCGGTACCGAGCGCGACCACGAGCAGAGCGGACCCGAGCGGCACCGTGCGGCGCACCAGCGCGGCCAGCGGGTGCGCGGTCCAGCGCGGGCGCCGCTCCAGCACCCCGGCCACCCCCGAGCCCAGCCGCACCACGGCGAACCCGGCCGCGGTGAGCGTCAGCGCGAGACCGGCCCCGTACGCCACGACGAGCAGCAGCCCGAACCAGGCCTGCCCGAGCGCCGCGGCACCGACCAGCACGACCACGGCGGACGGGCTCGGCACCAGCCCACCGGCGAACCCGAGCAGGAGCGTGCCCCGGAGGGTGGGAGCGGTGGGGTGGCTGTGGGTGTGACCACCGTGGCTGTGCACCACACCGGTGTGCGGGTGACGACGTCCGTCCGGTGCGTGGTGGTGGTCGTGCGCCTGATGGCGGTCGTGGGTGTGCTCGTCGGGGTGGCCGTGGGCGCGCTCGCCGGGGTCGTCGTCGTGGTGAGCGTGAGCCTCGTGGTGGTGGTCGTGGTGCCGACCGTGAGCGTGTGCGTCGTGGTGCCGCCGACCGTGAGCGTGCGCGTCGTGGTCGTGGTGCGGACCGTGGTGGTCGTGCTGCTGACCGCCGGTGTGTCCGTCGTGCTCGTCGGCGGGTCCGTCATGGGTGGGGCGGTGCTCGCCGTGTGCCCCTTCCCGGGGCGCACCGACGAGGGCCAACGGGCGCTTCTCGGCTCGCGCGTGAGCGTGCTCGTGCGGGTGCCGGTGGGGGTGCGGACGCGCGGGCTCGTGCGCGGGCGCGGGCGCGCGGTTGCGCCAGGCCCGGCGTACGAGGTTGGCACCGGCCAGCAGCACCAGGGCGCCGCTCGCGACGCCCAGCCAGGCGATCACCGAGGGCGTGGCGGCGGAACCGGCCGTCACGAGCAGGCCCAGGGCGACGACACCGAGGGTGTGGGTCACCGTGACCGAGGCGGCCAGCGGAAGCACGTCGCGCAGCCGGGCCCGGCCGCCGCGTGCCGCCGCCGTCGCCGCCATCAGCGTCTTGCCGTGTCCCGGGGCGAGGGCGTGCATCGCGCCCAGCGCGACCGCGACGAGCAGGGCGAGCGCGGCGAAGCCGACGGTGAGGTCGTGGCGGGCCACCAGGTCGTCGAGGGCCCGGGTCCAGCGGTCGGCGCCCCGGGGGAGCACTCCGGCGCCGGGGGCGTCCCGCCGTTCCGCGTCCGCCGCGAGCGCCGGACCGCCGGGCCGCACCCGCAGGGTGGCGGAGGCGGTGTCGGCCGGTGACGACAGCAGGTTGCCCGGGTACGCGGTCAGTTCGTGCGAGACCGACGTCCTCGGTACGTCCGTCGCCGTGAGCGTCGTCCGGTCGCCCCGCGCGGTGATCTCCCGCCAGCCGGGCCCGCCGGAGGTCCCGGCACCGTGGAACTCGAGGTCGACGGTGTGTCCGCGGGGCAGCGGAGCGGTCAGCCGGCACTCCACGCGCAGGGTGTGCAGACCGGCCTGACCGGGGCGCAGACGTGCGGTGGCGCCGGCGGCGGTGAGAGTGGCCGGTCGCCCGGAGACGGTGAGCCGGCTGTCCGCTGCGGCCCGGGCGCACCGCTGCCGGGCCCACGCGGCCAGTCCCAGCCGCTCCAGATCGGGCCCGGCCTGGGTCGCCGGGATCTCCGCGAGGTCCTCCACGTGGTCGACCCGGAGCCGACCGGGCGCGGCGACCAGACCGTCGTAGCGGTTGACGGTGAAGTTGCCGAGGGGATGCGCGCTCGCGGGTCCGGCCGGGAGCAGCGCGAGGACGCACCCGGCGAGGAGGACGAGCAGTCGGCGCGCCTTCACCGCGTGCCCTCCAGAGCCTTACGGGCCCGCGCCGCCCCCAGCGGCGAGAAACCGGGGTTCAGCCGCAGCGCCGAGGTCAGCGAGGAGCGGCCGGCCGCGCGGTGGCCGGTGGCCAGTTCGATCGTCCCGCGGTGGAAGAGGAAGGCCGCGTTGCGGTAACCGGTGGCGGTGGCCCGGCGCGCGTAGGGAAGGGCCTGCGCGTCGTGGCCGTTGACGTGCAGCGCCCAGGCCAGGGCGTCCGCGGTGTGCACGGTGTGCCGGCGGCTCCACTCGGCGCGGGCCGCCCGCAGCGCGGCCGCCTTGTCGCCGTGGTCGGCCGCGGCGAGCGCGGTGTCCAGGTCCGCGTTGACGCCGTTGGCACGGGCCAGCGCGATCCAGGCGTCCACCAGTGCGTACTGCCGCCGGGCCAGCGCCCGGTCGCCGGCCGCGCCCCGCGCCTCGTACAGTTCGCCCAGTTCGACGAGCGGGCCCGGCAGCGGGTACCGCGAGACCACCGTCTCCAGCCCCTTGATCGCGGCGGCCCGGTCGCCGCCCGCCGCCTGCGCGCGGGCCCGGCCCTCCAGCGCCGGCAGGTAGCCGTCGTCCGCGGCCAGGGCGCGGGCGTAATGGTGCAGAGCGGATCTGTAGTCGCCCTGGCTCCAGGCGAGTTGACCCAGCTGCGCGGCCACGTACGCGGTGTCGCCCGGCGACGTGGCGGCGGCCAGGGCCTGTTCGAGGACCCGGCGCGCCGTGGTGACGTCGCCGCGCAGCTCGTGCACGTAGGCGTACCGCGTGAAGACCGGAACACCCGGTTTGCGCGCGTCGGCGGTCCGGGCCGCCTTCGCCGCCTCGGCGTACCGGCCCAGTTCCACCAGGGCGTCGATACGGGAGGACAGCGCGCGTTCGCTGTAGGGGTTCTGCCGCAGGGCCGCGTCCGCGAAGGCCAGGGCGTCCTTGAAGTCGTGCCGGGCGGTGGCCAGGGCGGCACGGCCGGCCAGCGCCCGGTCGTCGCCCGACGCCGCCGGCGACAGGGACAGGGACCGCCGCAGGGCCTGTTCCGCCTGCGGGTACCGGGACGGGTCGCCCTTGGTGCGTGCCTGCTCGACGTAGGCCAGCCCCAGGGTGGCCCAGCCGCCGGAGTCCTTCGGCTGGGCCCGCAGATGCGTCTGGAGCGCGGCGATGCTCGCGTCCAGGTTCCCGCCGCCCAGCACACCGGGGTCGACCGCGGCCGCGGCCACCGGCTGGGGCGCGGGCGTCCGGTCGGTACCGAGCGCGATCGCCCCGCCGGTCACGGCGACCGCCAGCAGCACACCGGCGACACCGAGTTGCGACCCACGCCGAACCCGCGCGAGGGCCCCGACCCGGCGCACGGCGGCCACACGCCCCGCACCGACACCACCTTCGCCCCCGCCGACGGGCCGGGATTCTCCGGCGCCTTCGCCGCCCTCGCTGTCGGGCCGTGGTACTCCGGCGCCTTGGCTCTCACCGTCGGGCCGTGGTTCTCCGGCAGCTTCGCTCGCACCGTCGGGCCGTGGTTCTCCGGCGCCTTGGCTCCCACCGACGGGCCCGGGTTCTCCGGCGCCTTCGCTCGTGTCCCTCGCCGGGTCTTGACCCGTGTCCTCGGCGCCGGCGCCGGCGGCCGCCGTCCGCGGCGCCGTCGCTGGAGGAGGCGGTGGGAGGGCGGCCCCGCCGGCGGCCGCCGTCCGCTCGTGCTGTTCGTCGTCCTGCCCGCGCGGGCCCATGCCTGCTCCTCCGTCGGTCGTGTGGAAGGCGCGGCCCGCCGTGGGGGGAGGGGAGCACGGGCCGCGCCGGTCTTGAGGGAACGCCGGTGTCAGTAGGCGCGCTGCAGGCGCCGGCGCCACCACGCGAAGGCGGTCCCGATCAGCAGGATCCCGGCCGCGCCGGAGGCCGCCGACGCGGCGATCAGCATGGTGTCGCCCGAGCCGCCCCCTGCGGAGCCGGCCGGCTGCAGGGCGTCACCGAGCTGGCTGCGCACGTCCGCACCCGCGGTCGTCCCCTTGGCGAGCCGGCCGCGCGAGCCGGCCGTGGGCTCGGCGACGTAGGGGAAGTACTTCTCGAAGTGCTTGTCGTTCTTGTCGACCGCGTCGCCCAAGTCGTTCTTGGAGCCGACCAGTTCGCCCTCGACGACCTGCAGCGCCTCGTCGATCACGTCGTCGGTGAGCCGGCGCCCGTTCGGGAAGCCCGCGTTGTCGCCGTCCAGCACGCCCAGCCGCTTGGGATGCATGCTCGGCTTGATCGAGGTGTTGAGCCGCAGCTCCTCCGCGGGCTTGCCGTTCGGCGGCTGGTTCAGGCCCTTGACGCCCTTGAGGAAGACGTCGACGAGGTCGTTGCGCGGCTCCGCGGGAGCCTTGATCTTGTAGATGGACTCGATGAGCTTCGGCAGCTCGGGATTGGTGACGTTCTTCAGGAACTGCGCGTCGTACGCCGGCTGCGACGCGTTGAACCTGTCCTTGTCCTTCTGGGGGTTGACCACCTCGTTCACCAGCGGGTTGCCGAGGCGGGAGACCTGTGTGTAGTACCCCTGGGCGTTACGGCGCTGGGTGGTGGACCAGATGCCGACGACCGGCTGGCCGGAGGACTCGCGGATCAGGTCGTTGGGCACCTGCAGGGCGATGGTGTTGACGTTGTAGCCCTTGAGGGTGTCCCGGCCGACCTCGCTGAGGTTCCCTCCGTACAGCAGGTCGAAGACGCGCAGGTCCAGGAAGAACGGGTCGTCGGCCTGCCCGGCGAAGGTCGTGGCGCCGCCCGCCGTCTTGTATATGGCCTGTGAACGCAGCTTGCCGTAGTCCGGCATGGACGCCTTGCCGACGTTCGACGGCGCCGCCGGCACGTCGTCGGCGACCTTCGTCCTCGACACCTCGTGCCCGTTCTTCATCCGGATCAGATCGAGGTCGTAGGTCTGCGTGATGTTGAGGTCGGGGTCCGCCAGGTTGGTGACCGGGCCCGTGTTGTAGAGGAAGGTGTCCCCGTTCTTCGTGTGTGTCTTGAAGGTGTACCGGAACACCAGATCGTCCTGCGCGTCACCGTTGCTGTCGACGTGCAGGTCGTACTGGGCGTCGTCCGCGAACGTGTAGAAGTTCGGTCCGCCCGCCGGTTCCTCGAACGGGATCCAGTCGGCCACGATCGTCGTCGTGTCGGGCTTGTCCGGGCTGACGAACGCGTACACGTCCGTGTTGTCGTACTGCGGGGTGCCCGAGATCAGCGGGGCCTCCCGGTGGGAGGAGGCGGAGGCCGCCCCGGGTTCCAGTGCGGTGACGCCGGCGGCTGCGAGCCCTCCGGCGGCCAGCGCCCCGCAGATGAGCGTGACCAGGCCCGAGCGCCCCGCCCCGCTGCTGGAGAAAAGAGGTGTCATGCCGTCCGTCCTCAGTGCCGACTTGCCTTTGACGGACGGGTATACGGAGCCGGGGTGCGGATCGGTTTGGTCGGAGGGAAGAAACTTTTTCCCGGCCCACGACCCGCGTTTTCGGCCCGCTGATCCGTATCACCTCGGGGAGGTGTGTGCGGTGCGGATGCGCGGTGCGCGGGGAGGACCGGGCTGCGGCCACGGGGAGGGGGCCCGGATGGCGGCCGACGAGCTGCTGGTTCTCGTGGCCGGGGGCGACCAGCGGGCGTTCGAGGAACTGTACGCACTGGTGTCCGGGCCGGTGTTCGGACTCGTCCGGCGGGTGGTGCGCGATCCCGCCCAGTCGGAGGAGGTCGCGCAGGAGGTGCTGCTCGAACTGTGGCGGTCCGCCGCCCGCTTCGACCCCGGCCGCGGCAGCGCCCTGTCCTGGGTCCTCACCCTCGCCCACCGCCGCGCCGTCGACCGGGTGCGCAGTGCCCGCGCGGCCGGCGAACGCGAGCAGCGGGAGGCGCTGCGCGCCGGGGAACCGGCCTTCGACCAGGTGGCCGAGGAGGTGGAGGCCGGACTGGAACGCGAGTGGGTGCGCCGCTGCCTGAACCGGCTCACGGCGCTGCAACGCCAGTCGGTGACCCTCGCCTACTACGACGGTTACACCTACCGTGAGGTGGCGGAGCGGCTCTCGCTGCCGCTCGGCACGGTCAAGACGCGGATGCGGGACGGTCTCGCCCGGCTGCGCGAGTGCCTGGGAGGTACCGCATGAGCATGCTCGGCAGACTCCTGGGCCGTGAGGATCTGCACTCCCTCGCCGCGCCCCACGCGCTCGACGCACTCGAACCCGGCGAGCGGCGCCGCTTCGAGAAGCATCTGCGGGGCTGCGACCGCTGCGCCGGCGAGGTACGGGCCCTGGCCGAGGACGCGGTGCGCCTCGCCTGGTCCACGGCGGCCCCGGCGCCCGCCGCCCTGCGCGACAGGGTCCTGGCCGCCGTCCGCAGCACACCGCAGGAGCCGGGCCCGGCCCGGGAGCCCGCCCCCCGGCTGCCGCCGCACGTGTGGGGAGCCCAGCCACCACCGGGCCGTGCCCGTCCGCCCCGGCCGCGCCCCCTGTTCGTGCCGTTCGCCACGATCACCGCCGCGGCGGCCCTCGTCGTCGCCTCCCTCTTCGCCGTCCAGGCCCACCGCACCGCGGACCGGCTCGCCGCGGAGCAGGCCCGGGCACGTGACATCGCCCACGTTCTCGCCGCGTCCGACGCCCGCGCCGTGAACAGCAGGGACACCCGGGGCCGGAGTATCGGAGTGATCGCCTCCGCGTCGGAGGGGGAAGCCGTCGTCACCCTCAGCGGATACGGCGACCCCGCCGGAGGACGCGTGCACCAGCTCTGGCTCGTGCGCCCCCGCGCGCAACCCCGCTCCCTCGGGCTCCTCGCGGGCGACACGCCCTTGGTCGCGAAGGGCCTGGGCACCTCGGCGACATCACTCGCCGTAACCGTCGAGCCTGACGGAGGGTCAGCGCAGCCCACCGGTCAGCCCATTGTCCAACTCACCCTGAAATCGGTCGGATTCGGAGAGTAGTCAAGGATGGATGGTCAACCTCCTTACGGGGAAGGTGAATCCTGTGGCCGAGATACACGCGTGCCCCACCGGGACGATAGGGTTACCCTGCCCGGGCCGGGTGGACTCGTACGGGTGGGGAGTGACATGGAGCAGATAACAGTGCGCAGCAGGGCCAGGGTCCCTGCGATCACCTGCGGTAGCAGCGCGACCAGTTCGCGCCTCGACCGCCATCTTTCGGTGCTCGCGGGCCCCGCCATACCGCAGCGCGAGACGATCGAGGCGACCTCGCTGATGCGCGAGCTGACAGCGCGTGACGCCGTGCACGAGCGCAGTGACCGGGGTGCCCGGGTCAGCCGGGTCTCGCTCTTCGCGCCCCTGCGCCGGCTGCGCCGCTCGCTGTTCGGCGGCCACTAGCGCTCGTCCGGCGGTCGCCGGGTGACCTCGGCCACCGGGCACCGCGTACCTCACCGTTCACCGCGCACCTCACCGACCACCGTCACCGAGTGAACCGGCGCCCCCCGGAGGCCAGTCCGGGGTGCCCGAGGTCAGGCCGTCACACCGTCCCGGCGCAGTGCTGCGATCTCGCCGTCCGTCATTCCCACGGCACGCAGCAGCGCCGCGGTGTGCTGCCCGAGTGCGGGCACGTCACCCATCCGCGCCTCGTCACCACCCGGCAGGGTGATCGGCGGCAGCAGCGCCCTCAGCGGTCCGGCAGGCGACCCCACCTCACGCCACCGCTCCCGCGCCGCCAGCTGGGGATGCTCCGCCAGCTCGTGCAGGTCCCGCAGCCGCGCACAGGCGATGCCCGCCCGCTCCAGCCGGGCCAGCGCCTCCTCCGCGTCCAGCGCCCGCAGCGCACCGGCCACCAGCTCGTCGGTCCGCGCCCGGTGCGCCACCCGCGCCGCGTTCGTCGCGTACGCCGGATCGGTCCCCAGCTCCGGGCGGCCTATGACCAGCTCCGCCAGGCGCCGCCACTCCCGGTCGTTCTGCACCGACAGCAGTACCCGCCCGCCGTCCGCCGTCGCATAGGCGTCGTACGGCGCGATGACGGCGTGCGCGAGCCCGGTGCGCGCCGGGGGCTCACCCCCGTGCATCGCATGGTGCAGCGGATGCCCCAGCCACTCCGCGAGCGCCTCCAGCATGGACACCTCCACCGGACCGCCCCGCCCGGTCGTCCCGCGCCGGACGAGGGCCGCCAGCACGCCCGAGAAGGCGTACATGGCGGCCGCGATGTCCGCCGCCGGAATGCCCGCCTTGACGGGCTGCCCGGGCGTCCCCGTCACGGACACCAGGCCCGCCTCGCACTGCACGAGCATGTCGTACGCCCGCTTGTCCGCGTACGGCCCGGACCCGCCGTAGCCCGAGATGTCCACGGCGATCAGCCGGGGGTGCGCCGCGCACAGCGTGGCCGCGTCGAGACCGAGCCGGGCCGCGGCACCGTGCGCGAGGTTCTGCACGAACACGTCCGCGTCCGCGATCAGCCGCCGTACGACGGCGAGACCGCGCGGATCCTTCAGGTTCAGCGCGAGGGACTCCTTGCCGCGGTTGCACCACACGAAGTGCGAGGCGAGACCGCGGGCCGCCGTGTCGTAGCCGCGCGCGAAGTCGCCGCCGTCGACCCGCTCCACCTTGATGACCCGGGCGCCCAGGTCGGCGAGCTGCCGGGTCGCGAAGGGCGCGGACACGGCCTGTTCGACGGCGACGACGGTGATGCCCTCCAGGGGCAGGGGGAGAAGATCCATGGGGTGGATGATCTCCCCACGCCGGCGGCTTTGTCAGCAGCCGCTCGGCGGTGACGGCCCCGCCGGCCGGGCGGCCCGGATCCCCGGCGGGAGCCGGAGCGCGCCCCGCTTCCTGTCGCCCCGGGGCTAGGCCCTGTCTGACCATTCGCGTCTGCCGCGCGACGCCCTGCACGCACTCTCGCCGCACCGGCCCCAGACCCGAGTACGTCCGGTACGAGCGCCTGGGGCCGGCACGCCGAGAGCACGCACCTGACGCCGCGCGGCCGCCCTCCGGGCGACGACGCGAATCGTCAGACAGGACCTAGAGCAGCGCGAACTGGCCGTCCGGGCCCTCTTCGTGGTGGTCCAGGACCGAGGCGGGGCGGCGGGAGGCGTCCGGCGGCGGAAGGACGCCGGCCTGCCGCAGGTCGGCCGCCGTGACCGCCGACCCCGGCGGTGAGCCGGCGGGGAGCGGCCGCGGTTCCGCCAGCAGGGCGAGGACCGTGATGAGTTCCAGCAGTTCCGACGTCCAGGCCTGGGGCCAGGTCGCCGGGCGGATCGCGGCGAGGGTGCCCGGCTCGGCCGGTGCGGTGCGGGCGGCGAACCAGGTCTGGAGGACCCTGGCCCCGGCCACCTCGCGGTCCCAGACCTGGGGCGGAACGGGGGAGATGCGGCCCTCGTCGAGGTGCAGCGCCTCCTCGTCGCGGTCGTAGTGCAGGCTCACCGGGCGGCTCGGCAGGGGAGCGCGGACGTAGGGGCGGCGGCCGCCCGGCAGTTTGGGGCGCTCGCCGTCCCGGCGCATCAGCCAGAGCAGCCGGCGGCCGGACGCGACGCCGCGGGACCACAGTTCCCGGTCGTCGGTGAGCGGCACGGTCAGGTCCGGGCGGACCGCCGACAGGATCCAGGCCAGTACGTCCGGCGGCGTCGGCTGCTCGCCCAGCCGCGCGGACAGGTGATCCAGCAGGCCGGGGGCGAGGTTGGGCTCCGTGCCGCCGGGGCGCCGGTACAGCGGGCGGACACGGCCGGCGCGCAGGGTGGGCAGGAGCGACGTCGCCAGCAGCGGGAAGCGGTCGTCACCGGTCTCCACCGTGAACACCTGCTGCGCGTCCGCCACCCGCCACAGTTCCGGGCGGGCCGTGTCGATCAGCCGGTGGTCCGGGATGAGCCACTGCTCGTCGAAGGGCGCCGCCAGGACCCGTACCGGCTCCGGGCACGGCCCTTCCGCGCGTGCGAGCCGTTCGGTGCCGGTGGACCGGCCGGGCAGCTGGCCCACCGCCGACCGCAGCGTGCGCGCGCGGGTCGACTCGAACAGGGCCTCCCGGTCCGGCCCTTCGGCCTTCAGCAGGGCGTCCCAGCGGGCCTTCAGCGAGGCCGGGTCCGGTGCCGTCGGCCAGGCGCGGCCCGGTCGCAGCGGTGCGACGGACCACGGCATCAGGTCCGCCAGCAGCGGAGCGTCGTCGTGCGTCACGCACGGCATCGTACGGCCTGAGCGGTGCCCGGGATCAGGTCGCGTCCAGCGTGACGGTGAACGAGAAGCGGTCGCCCCGGTAGTGGATGACCGCCACGTCCAGCACCCGCCCGGCGGTGTCGTAGGTCACCCCGGTGTAGTGCAGGATCGGGCTGAGCAGCGGCACTTGGAGCAGCCGCGCGGTCTCCGGATCCGCGAGCCGGGCCTCCACGGTGTCCGTGATGCGGCTGATGTCCGCCTTGACGACGTCCCGCAGCACCTTCGTCATCGGCCAGCGGACCAGATCCTCCAGGTCGATCCGCGCGGCGAGTTCGGGACGGACGTGGTTGACGGCGTGGTTGGTCGGCTCGCCCGTCTTCTCGTCGCAGCGCAGCCGGTGGTACGTCGCCACCTCCGCGAGATCCGTGAAGTACTCGGCGATCCCGGTGGGCACCGGTGCGCGCCCGTGGTCCAGCAGCTCGGTCGTCATACCGGACTGCTGGGCCACGATGGCGTCCACCGAGCCCAGGAGGCGCACGGGAGCCCCGCGCCGCGCCCCGGGCTCGATGAACGTGCCGCGCCGCCGGTGCCGGCTGATCAGCCCCTCGTCCTCCAGCTCCTTCAGCGCCTGCCGCATGGTCAGCACGCTGACGCCGTAGTGCTCCGCCAGCCGTTCCTCGGTGGGCAGGCGCAGCGGGTCCTGCGGCGAGCGGCCGAGTATGGAGGCGCGCAGCGACTGCGACACCTGGTACCACAGCGGCAGCTTGCGGTTCAGGACGATCGAGTCCGGGGCGAAGGAGGTCACACGGCTATCCGTACCTGTCGGGGCTGTTCAGTGCAATGGACGGAAATGGCGCTGCAGACCCTGCCACACGTCGTCGTAGCGCCGCTGGAGATGCTCCGCGCCGGCCGCGTGCGGGGTGAGCGTCACCGGCCAGCGGGTCTCGAACATGAACGCCAGACCGTCGTCGATCTTCTGCGGCCGCAGCTCGGCCGCGCTCGCGCGGTCGAAGGTCTCCCGGTCCGGCCCGTGCGCCGACATCATGTTGTGCAGCGAGCCGCCGCCGGGCACGAAGCCCTCCGCCTTGGCGTCGTAGGCGCCCTCGATGAGGCCCATGTACTCGCTCATCACGTTGCGGTGGAAGTACGGCGGCCGGAAGGTGTCCTCACCCACCAGCCAGCGCGGCGCGAACACCACGAAGTCGACGCCGGCCAGGCCCGGGGTGTCCGACGGGGAGGTCAGGACCGTGAAGACGGACGGATCGGGGTGGTCGTAGGAGATGGAGCCGATCACATTGAAGCGGCGCAGGTCGTAGACGTAGGGCACATGGTTTCCGTGCCAGGCGACCACGTCGAGGGGGGAGTGGTCGTAGGTCGCCGTCCAGAGGTTGCCGCAGAACTTGTTCACCACCTCCACCGGTCCCTCGGTGTCCTCGTACGCGGCGACCGGCGCCCGGAAGTCGCGGGCGTTGGCGAGGCCGTTGGCGCCGATGGGGCCGAGGTCCGGCAGCTGGAACGGCGCCCCATAGTTCTCGCACACATAACCGCTGGCCGACTCGTCGAGCAGTTCCACACGGAAGCGCACCCCACGAGGAATCAGTGCGACATGGGCGGGCGCCACATGGAGCCGGCCGAACTCGGTGTGCAGCAGCAGCGCGCCCCGCTCCGGCACGATCAGCAGCTCCCCGTCGGCGTCCGAGAAGACCCGCTCCATCGAGGTGTCGGCCCGGTACAGATGCACGGCCATACCGGTGCGCTGGGTGGCGTCGCCGTTGCCGCCGAGGGTCCACAGCCCGGCCAGGAAGTCGGTACCGGCGGGCGGTTCGGGCAGCGGGTCCCAGCGCAGCCGGTTCGGGTCGGGCACCGTCTCGGTGAACGGCGCCGTACGGATCGCGCCGTTGTCGGTGCGGGTGAACGCCGGGTGCGCCGCCGACGGCCGGATGCGGTACAGCCAGGAGCGGCGGTTGTGCGCCCGCGGCTCGGTGAACGCCGTACCGCTCAGCTGCTCCGCGTAGAGCCCGAGCGGTGCGCGCTGCGGTGCGTTACGGCCCTCGGGCAGGGCGCCCGGCACCGCCTCCGAGGCGTGCTCATTGCCGAACCCGGTCAGATACGACAGTGCCTCGGCGCTCTTCCGCGCGTCCCCGCTCATGCTCGCTCCCTTGCGGTCCTGATTCCTATGCAACACCGTAGGAATGTGCGAGGCCGTCCGCAAGGGGGCCCGGCCTCCTGCGGCCGGGGGACGGGAAGAACCAGACTTCAGGCGGATTCGGGCTTCCGGAGCGTTGTCCTAGTCTGCGGAGCATGTCGTGGACGACGCTGAGGACGCCGAGGACGCCGACGCGCAGATCTCTCGCCGCGCTCGCGGTCTGCGTCCTGTTGCCGTGCGCGGCGGCGGGCTGCGCGACCGGCGAGGCGCACGGCCGTGGGAGCATGCCGTCGCCCTCGCCGGTGGGCAAGGTGCTGGACGACACCGACGACACCGGCCGTCATCTGCGCGAGGTGGCCAAGCGGGACGCGCCGGAGGTCGGCGTCGAGGTGACCCCGGACTCCGGCGGCGGCTGGGACGTCCGGCTGGCCTTCCACCGCTTCCGCTGCTCCGCACCCGGCGCCCGGCCGGCGGCGGCCCCCGGGCGCGGTCTCGCCCATCTCTTCGTCGACGGCCGGCGGGTCGCCCGGCTGCGCGCGCCCGAGTACCACCTGCCCGGCCGCCTCGTCCCACGCGGCACCCACCACGTCACCGCCCGCCTCTACGCGGACGACGGCACGGTGTGGGCCGTGCACGGCAGGCCGGTACAGAGCACCGCCGACATCACGGCGTCGGACTCCGGGTCGGACGCGGACGCGGACGGGGGCGCGGGCGCGGGCGTCGGGCACGGAGGCTGATGCGGATGCGGATGCGGGCGTCGGGCACGGAGGCTGACACGGATGCGGATGCGGGCGTCGGGCACGGAGGCTGACACGGATGCGGATGCGGGCGTCGGGCACGGAGGCTGACGCGGACGCGGACAGGGTGCCGGATGCGGAGAGGGCCTCGGACTCCGTGCCGGACGCGGACAGGGCCTCGAGCTCCGCGCCGGATGCGGACAGGGCCTCGGCCCCGGCGTCGGCACCGAACTCGGACTCGGCACCGAACTCGGACTCGGCACCGAACGCGGACCCGGTGCCGGGCGCGGACGCGGACACGGCCGGTCCCTCGGCCGCGCCCACGACCGTCGGCGCCGGCGAGTGAGTGCAGCGGCCATCGTTCTCCGTACTGTCGGGCGAGGTTCACCGGACCGCGGCGGAGAGGCATCATGAAGTCCGTGCCCGAAGCGACATCCCTCCGCCGCGCGCCCGTACAGCGACGCAGCGCCGAACGGCTCACCAGGATCCTGGACGCGTGCGCCGAACTCCTCGACGAGGTCGGCTACGACGCCCTGAGCACCCGTGCGGTCGCCCTGCGCGCCGGCGTGCCCATCGGCTCGGTCTACCGGTTCTTCGGCAACAAGCGGCAGATGGCCGACGCCCTCGCCCAGCGCAACCTCGAGCGGTACACCGAGCGCGTCGCCGGACGGCTGAAGGAGGCCCCCGAGGGCGACTGGCGGGCCGCGATGGGGGTCGTCCTGGACGAGTACCTGGCCATGAAGCGCACCGCGCCCGGCTTCTCCCTGGTCGACTTCGGCAATCAGATCCCGGTCGGCGTGCGCCAGGCCGAGCCCAACACCCTGGTCGCGGACCGGCTCTCGGGCCTGATCTCCGGTTACCTCGGCCGCACCCCCGACGAGGACCTGCGCCGGGTCTTCCTGGTCGCGGTGGAGAGCGCCGACACCCTGGTCCAACTCGCCTTCCGTACCGACCCCGAGGGGGACGAGGCGATCATCGAGGAGACGCGGGCGCTGCTGCTGGCGTATCTCGCCCGCGCGCTGGACTGAAGCCGCACCGGCTCGACGGGCGTCCTGTTCCCCGCTCCGAGGGTCCTTGCGGCGGGCGTCCTGTTCCGGCTCCGAGGTCCGTCCTTGCGCGGGCGTCCTGTCCCCGCTCCGAGGCCCGTCCTTGCGGCGTACGTCCTGTTCCGGCTCCGAGGAGCTTCCTTGTGACGGGTCCTGTTCCCGCCCCTACGCCCGTCCTTGCGCCGTGCGCCTGTTTCCGCCCCTACGCCCGTCCTTGCGCCGTGCGCCTGTTCTCGCGCCGAGGACCTTTGTTGCGCCGTGCGCCTGTTCCCGCTCTGAGGACCTTCGTTGCGGCGTGCGCCTGTTCCCGCTCCGAGGACCTTCCTTGCGCGGACGCCCTGCTCCCGCCCCAAGGCCCGTCCTCCCCGCCCCCGGGGCCGCCGTGCCCACGGATACGGCCGGCGCCCCGCCGGAAGGCCGTCCTCCCGTCCCAGGGCCGCCCCGGGGTCTTCCGGGAAGCCGCGCTTCTCGTCCCCGTGGCCCTCCTTTCCTCCAAGGGGCTCCCCTCCGTGCATACCGGTCGGTATGCTCGCCCCGAGTTCGCCGCGCCGTGCCACCCGGCACCCCGCTACCCTCCGGGAGGACCCGTGTCCCGCACCGCTCTGCGTATCTGCCCCCTGTGCGAGGCCACCTGCGGGCTGACCCTCAGCATCGAGGGCACCCGTGTCACCGGCGCCCGCGGCGATCGCGAGGACGTCTTCAGCAAGGGCTTCATCTGCCCCAAGGGCGCCTCCTTCGGTGCCGTGGACGGCGACCCCGACCGGCTGCGCGCCCCGCTCGTCCGGGAGGACGGCGTGCTGCGCGAGGCCACCTGGGAGGAGGCCTTCGACGCGGTCGCCGCGGGTCTGCGCCCGGTCGCGGAGCGGCACGGCCCGAACGCCGTCGGCGTGGTCCTCGGCAACCCCACCGTGCACACCGTGGCCGGCGCCCTCTACCCGCCGGTCCTGCTGGGCGCCCTGCGCACCCGCAGCCTGTTCACCGCCTCCACGGTCGACCAGATGCCCAAACACGTCTCCAGCGGGCTGCTGTTCGGCGACGCGGGCGCGATCCCGGTGCCGGACCTCGACCACACCGACCATCTGCTCCTCATCGGCGCCAACCCGCTGGAGTCCAACGGCAGTCTGTGCACCGCTCCCGACTTCCCCGGCAAACTCAAAGGACTCAAGGCCCGCGGCGGCCGGCTCACCGTCGTCGACCCGCGCCGCACCCGCACCGCCAGGCTCGCCGACCGGCACCTGCAGATCCGGCCCGGCACCGACGCCCTGCTGCTCGCCGCGATGGCCACCGTGCTGTTCGAGGAGGACCTGGCCGACCTGAAGGACCTCGCCCCGTACGTCCAGGGCGTCGACGAACTCCGGTCGGCCCTGCGGGACTTCACACCCGAGTCCGTGGCCGCGGCCTGCGATCTCGACGCCGGTGACATCCGTACCCTGGCCCGCGAACTCGCATGCGCGCCCACCGCCGCCGTCTACGCGCGCATCGGCAGCTGCACCGTCCCGCACGGCACCCTGGCGAGCTGGCTGGTCGACGTCCTGAACATCCTCACCGGCAACCTCGACCGGCCCGGCGGCGCCCTCTTCCCGCAGGCCGCCACCGACAGGACACCCCGCCCGGCGGGCCCCGGCCGCGGCTTCGCCCTCGGCCGCTGGCGCTCCCGGGTGAGCGGACACCCGGAGGCCAAGGGGGAGTTGCCGCTCTCCGCCCTGGCGGAGGAGATCGACACGGCGACCGGCGAGGGCGAGCCGGTACGCGCACTGATCGTCGTGGCCGCCAACCCGGTGCTGTCCGCACCCGACGGCGACCGCCTCGACAAGGCGCTGGACTCACTGGACTTCATGGTCTCGGTGGACCCGTACCTGAACGAGACCTCGCGCCACGCCCACGTCGTGCTGCCCCCGCCCCCGCCCTCGCAGAGCCCGCACCACGACTTCGCCTTCAACGCCCTCGCCGTGCGCAACCAGGTCCGCTACAGCCGTCCCGCGGTGCCGCTGGAGCCGGGCCGCATGGCCGAGACCGAGATCCTCGCCCGGCTGATCCTGGCGGCCACCGGCATGCACGGCACCGACCCGGCCGCCGTGGACGCCATGGTCGTCGACCAGACCCTCGGCAAGGCCGTACAGGAGGAGCACTCGCCGGTGCACGGCCGCGATCCGCGTGACCTGGCGGACCGGCTCACCGGCGACACCGGGCCCGAGCGGCGGCTCGACATGATGCTGCGGCTCGGCCCCTACGGCGACGGCTTCGGCGCGCGGCCCGACGGACTGACCCTGGCCAAGCTGCTCGCGCACCCGCACGGCATCGACCTCGGCCCGTTGCGCCCGCGCCTGCCGCAGCCGCTCAGGACCCGCAGCGGCAGGATAGAGCTGCTGCCGGACCCCATCGCCGGCGACCTGCCCCGGCTGCGCCGGGCGCTCGACGAGCGCCCCGACGGCATCGTCCTCGTCGGCCGCCGTCACCTGCGCTCCAACAACAGCTGGATGCACAACGTGCCCGCCCTCACCGGCGGCAGCAACCGCTGCACCCTGCACATCCACCCCGAGGACGCCGGCCGGCTCGGCGTGCGCGACGGGCAGGACGTACGGATCAAGGGCGCCGGGGGAGAGGTGGTGGCCCCCGCCGAGGTCACCGACGGCGTCCGGCCGGGGGTGGTGAGCCTGCCGCACGGCTGGGGACACGACCGCCCCGGCACGCGGCTCGGCCACGCCTCCGTGAACCCCGGCGTGAACGTCAACCAGCTCCTCGACGGCAGCCTGCTGGACCCGCTCTCCGGCAACGCCGTCCTCAACGGCTTCCCCGTCGCCCTCTCGGCAAGCCTGTGACCTGGAGTTCTGCGCTTATTGCTCGCGTGTCAGCATCTTGTTAACGCTGGATGACGGGACCTAACGTCGACGCACCGCCGACCCCCAGGTGCGATGTTCAAGGGCGAACGTTAGGTAACCACTCATGCTCACCATCCTCGGCTTCGCCATGATCGCGGTCTTTCTGGCCCTGATCATGCTGAAGAAGATGTCGCCGATCGCGGCGCTCGTGCTGATACCCGCGCTGTTCTGCGTGTTCGTCGGCAAGGGCGCCGGGCTCGGCGACTACGTCCTCGACGGCGTCACCAGCCTCGCCCCGACCGCGGCGATGCTCATGTTCGCGATCGTCTACTTCGGTGTGATGATCGACGTCGGCCTCTTCGACCCGATCGTGCGGGGCATACTCCGGTTCTGCAAGGCCGACCCGCTGCGCATCGTCGTCGGCACCGCCGTGCTCGCCGCGATCGTCTCCCTCGACGGCGACGGCTCGACCACGTTCATGATCACCGTCTCGGCGATGTACCCGCTCTACAAGCGCCTGAAGATGTCCCTGGTCGTCATGACCGGCGTCGCCGCCATGGCCAACGGCGTGATGAACACGCTGCCGTGGGGCGGCCCGACCGCCCGTGCCGCCACCGCGCTCAAGGTCGACGCGGGCGACATCTTCGTCCCGATGATCCCCGCGCTCGCCATGGGGCTGCTGTTCGTCTTCGCCCTCGCCTACGTCCTCGGCCGCCGCGAGCGCACCCGGCTCGGTGTGCTCACGCTGGACGAGGTGCTGGTCACGGAGCCGGCCGGGCAGGAGACGACGGCCCTGGTGGCTGCCGGCAGCGGCGCGGGTGCCGCGGGTACGACGGGCACGGGTGCCGCCGGTGCCAGGGGCGCGGACGGTGCCGTCGGTGACGGCGCGGAGGGCGCGACCGGCACCGCCGGCGGCAAGGACGCGGCCGGCGCGGAGGGTGCCGGCGGTGACGCGCCCCGGCCCGGGCGGCCCGGGGACGACGGATTCCAGGGTCTCGACCCGAACCGGCCCACGCTGCGCCCGAGGCTGTACTGGTTCAACGCGCTTCTCACGGTCGTCCTGCTCACCGCCATGATCATGGAGTGGCTGCCGATCCCGGTGCTGTTCCTGCTCGGCGCCGCACTCGCCCTGACCGTCAACTTCCCGCACATGCCCGACCAGAAGGCCCGCATCGCCGCCCACGCGGAGAACGTCCTGAACGTCTCGGGCATGGTCTTCGCCGCGGCGGTCTTCACCGGCGTCCTGCAGGGCACCGGCATGGTCGACCACATGGCCAAGTGGCTGGTCGGCAACATCCCCGACGGCATGGGCCCGCACATGGCCCTCGTGACCGGCGTACTGAGCATCCCGCTCACGTACTTCATGTCCAACGACGGCTTCTACTTCGGCATCCTGCCGGTCCTCGCCGAGGCGGGCCACGCGCACGGCGTCTCCTCGCTGGAGATCGCCCGCGCCTCGATCGTGGGCCAGCCCCTGCACATGTCCAGCCCGCTCGTCCCCGCCGTCTACGTCCTGGTCGGCATGGCCAAGGTGGAGTTCGGCGACCACACCAGGTTCGTCGTGAAGTGGGCCGTTCTCACCTCGCTGGTGGTCCTCGGCGCGGGAATCCTGTTCGGCATCATCTGACACGCGTGGTTCACGGGAGGCCCCGACCATGACGCCCGGTGGGAACCGCGGCTGGCTGCTCCGCCTCGTCATCGCCTTCGGCTGCGCCCAGGGGGCGGTGTCCATGGCCCGGCCTGCCGTCTCCTACCGGGCACTCGCGCTGGGCGCCGACGAGCGAGCGGTCGGTGTCATCGCGGGGGTGTACGCCCTGCTCCCGCTCTTCGCCGCGGTACCGCTCGGCCGCCGCACCGACCACGGCCGCTGCACCCCCCTGCTCTACGCCGGAGTGGTCCTCATTTCCGGCGGCTGTGCCCTCAGCGGGGCCGTGAACTCCCTGCCCGCGATGGCCCTGTGGAGCGGGGTGATGGGCCTGGGCCACCTCTGCTTCGTGATCGGCGCGCAGTCCCTGGTGGCCCGCCGCTCCGCCCCGCACGAACAGGACCGGAACTTCGGGCACTTCACCATCGGCGCCTCCCTCGGCCAGCTCGTCGGCCCGGTCGCCGCCGGCGCCCTGATCGGCGGCCACGACATGGCCGGCAGCAGCGCGCTCGCCCTCGTCGTGGCGGGCGCGGGCGCGGCGGTCGCCTGCACCTCGCTGTGGCGCCTCGAGGACCGTGCGGCGGCCGGCTCCCGCCCGCCGCGCGGCCGGCGGGTACCGGTCGGGGGCATCCTGCGCGCCCGGGGTGTGCCCGCGGGCATGCTGATCAGCCTGTCCGTGCTGTCCGCCACCGACATCCTCACCGCCTACCTCCCGGTGGTCGGCGAGCACCGCGGCGTCTCCCCGTCGGTGGTCGGCGTCCTGCTCAGCCTGCGGGCCGGTGCCACCATCGCCTGCCGGCTCGTCCTCACCCCGCTGCTGAACCTGCTGGGCCGGCCCGCGCTGCTGACCGTGACCTGCCTCCTCGCGGCCGTGTTGTGCGCCGGGGTCGCGCTCCCGGTACCGGTGTGGGCGCTCGGCCTGATGCTCGCCGTTCTCGGGTTCTGCCTCGGCGTCGGGCAGCCGCTGTCGATGACGACGATCGTCCAGGCCGCCCCGGCCGACGCCCGCTCGACCGCGCTCGCGCTGCGCCTGACCGGCAACCGGCTCGGCCAGGTAGCCGCCCCCGCCGGCGCGGGCCTGGTGGCCGGACTGGCCGGTGCGGGCGCGCCGTTCGTCATGCTGGGGGTGCTGCTGCTGCTGTCGTCCGGGGTGGCGCTGCGCTCGCCGGGGCGGCCCGGGAGCGCTCCGGGGCAGGCCTCGTGCGAGCGGCCGGGGCGCTCGGGGTTGCGCCGTACGAGCGATATCTGACGACGCGCCGGGCGTCGATGCCGGGAGCGACGCCGACCATGAAGGACAGTTCAGGCGAAAGAGCGATTTGTATGAAAATCGTCTGAACTCGGAGGAGCGCTCATGTCCACCCAGACACTCCCACGTGCCGTCGGCTCCCGCGCGGGCGCCACTGTCGTCCTCACCGCCCTCGCCGCGGCGGGCGCGTCCTGGGTGGCGGCGCCGAACGCGATCGCCGCGGGCGAGAACGGCGACATCAGGATCCACCGAGCCGAGATGTATCCCAGCCTGGGCGGCAAGGACGACCCACTCGTCTGCCGGTTCTACCTCGACGCGGTCAATTTCGACGTCCTGCCCACCATCGCGTACACCGTCACGCCGCAGCCCCCGCTGCCCACCGCGGCCACCGTCTCCGGCACCGTCCAGCTCGCCGGCGGCGCCGGGCACACGGACCCGCTCGGCCTGGCGGACGGCCAGTACAAGATCACCTGGGTCGCGGGCGGTGCCACCAAGGAGAAGGTGTTCCGTGTCAACTGCCGTGACGGCCAGCACGACGGCCAGCACGACGGCGCGCCGGGCCCGGGCGGGCAGATCGAGGACCACCAGCAGGACCATCAGCAGGACCGCCAGGACAACGGGGGCTGGAGCCAGAACGGCCAGCAGCCCCCGAGGGGCGGCGTGCACGCGGGCGGCGGCGGTCTCGTCGACACGGCGGCCGCCTACTCTCCGGTGACCGCGGCGGCGGCGGTGGGCCTGGTGGCGGTCTGCGGTGCGGTGTACTTCCGGCTCATCCGCCGGCGGCCCCATGGTGCCGCGTAGGCGCAGACGCAGGCCCTGGCACCGGACCCGTGCCTACCGCCTCAGCAGGACGGCCCTGCTCGTGTTCGTCCTGGTGGTGGTGGGTACGCGGTGCGGCGGGAACGGCACATCGGCCGTACCCGGCCAGTCGGCCGAATCGGGCGCCGCGGGAGCGCGATCCAGCCGTGCGGACGGAATCGGCCCGGACGGGACGGAGTCCGGCGCGGACCGCACGCCCCCGCCCCGTCCGCTGTCCCGGTCCAGGCCCACGATGTTCCGTGTTCCGTCCCTGGGGGTCGACGCCCCGGTCACGGGTATCCGGCTGAACTCCGAAGGGCAGTTGGAGACACCGCCCGTCGACACACCGAAGCTGGTCGGCTGGTACGAGGGCGGCCCCACCCCGGGCGAGCCCGGCACCGCGGTCGCCGTCGGCCACCGCGACACCTCGACCGGCAGCGCCGTGTTCGCCGGCCTCGCCCAGATCAAGCCCGGCAAACGCATCGAGGTCGAGCGGGCGGACGGGCGCAGCGCCGTCTACAGCGTGGACCGGGTGAAGGTCTTCGACAAGGCGGGCTTCCCGGACAAGGAGGTCTACGGCCCGGCCCGGCGGCCGGAGTTGCGGGTGATCACCTGCGGCGGGCTCTTCAGCCGGCGGACGGGCTACACCAGCAACGTGGTGGTCTTCGCCCACCTGACCGCGACGAAGTGACCCGATGGTGCGGGCGTCGCGCCCGCACCGTCGGCTCCTGTCGGCTCCTGTCGGCTCCGCGGGCCCCGGCGGTCGCGGCTCCCAGTGCTCGCGGGTCCCGAGTGCTCGCGGCTTCCTGGCCCTAGTGGCTCCCCGGCCCTCCCGGCCCTTCCCGCTCCTCCGTTTGCCGGCTTCTCCCCGGCCCCCCGGCTCCTCCGTCGGCTTCTCCCCGGCCGCTCCGGTCCTCGATCAGCCCGGCTTCTCCCCGGCCCCGGGTCCTCCGCTCGCCCGGCTTCTCCCCGGCCGTTCCGGCTTCTCCGGTCCTCCGCTCGCCCGGCTTCTCCCCGGCCGTTCCGGCTTCTCCGGTCCTCCGGCCGCCCGGCTTCTCTCCGCCCCCGGCTCCTCCTGGCCTCCCGGCCCCGGCTTTTCTCCACACCCCGGCCTCTCTCCGCACCCCGGCTTCTCTCGGCCCGGCGGCCCCCTCCCGCAGCTTCTCGGCCGCCGCCTCTGCCGTCCGGGCCGGTGCGCCCCTGCACCGGCCGGCTGCCGTTCCGGCACGGACAGGCGGACGTCCGTCCGGTGTGACGTTCTCCGGGTGCACCTGGCGCCAGAAAACTAACGCCGCTAGTTTGTGTGCCGGACGACGCAGCCCCGCCGGGAGGAACCAGCATGAAGGCACACGACGGCCTGTACATCGACGGCGCCTGGCGCCCCGCCGCGCACGGTGATGTGATCGAGGTCGTGAACCCGGCCGACGAGCAGGTCATCGCCCGGGTGCCGGCGGGCGACGCCGGGGACGTCGACAGCGCCGTACGCGCCGCGCGCGCCGCCCTCCCCGCGTGGGCCGCGACACCCCCGGCCGAGCGCGCCGCACGCCTCACCGCCCTGCGGGACGTCCTCGTGAGCCGCAAGGACGAGATCGCCGAGACGGTCACCGCCGAACTGGGCTCCCCGCTCGCGTTCTCCCAGGCCGTGCACGCGGCCGTACCGATCGCCGTCGCCGGTTCCTACGCCGAACTGGCCGCCACCCACTCCTTCGAGGAGAAGGTCGGCAACTCCACCGTCCTGCACGAGCCGATCGGCGTGGTCGGCGCCATCACCCCCTGGAACTACCCGCTCCACCAGATCGTCGCCAAGGTCGCCCCGGCGCTCGCCGCGGGCTGCACGGTCGTCCTCAAGCCGGCCGAGGACACCCCGCTCACCGCCCAGCTGTTCGCCGAGGCGGTGCACGAGGCCGGCGTACCGGCCGGTGTGTTCAACCTGGTCACCGGCCTCGGCCCGGTCGCCGGCCAGGCCCTCGCCGAGCACCCCGGCGTCGACCTGCTCTCCTTCACCGGCTCCACCGCGGTCGGCCGGCGCATCGGCGCGGTGGCCGGCGCGGCCGTGAAGAAGGTGGCTCTGGAACTGGGCGGCAAGTCCGCCAACGTCATCCTGCCCGGCGCGGACCTCGCCAAGGCCGTGAACGTCGGCGTCGCCAACGTGATGTCCAACTCCGGTCAGACGTGCAGCGCCTGGACCCGCATGCTGGTCCACCGCGACCGGTACGACGAGGCCGTCGAGCTGGCCGCCACCGCCGCCGCCAAGTACGGCGACCGCATCGGCCCGGTCGTCAACGCCGCACAGCGGGACCGGGTGCGCGGTTACATCGAGAAGGGCGTCGCCGAGGGCGCCCGCCTGGTCGCCGGCGGCCCCGAAGCCCCGCGCGAGAAGGGCTACTTCGTCAGCCCGACCGTCTTCGCCGACGTCACCCCGGACATGACCGTCGCCCAGGAGGAGATCTTCGGCCCGGTCCTCTGCGTCCTGCCCTACGAGGACGAGGAGGACGCCCTGCGCATCGCCAACGGCACGGTCTACGGACTCGCCGGCGCCGTCTGGGCGGCCGACGAGGCCGAGGCGGTGGCCTTCGCCCGCCGCATGGACACCGGCCAGGTGGACATCAACGGCGGCCGCTTCAACCCCCTCGCGCCCTTCGGCGGCTACAAGCAGTCCGGGGTCGGCCGGGAACTCGGCGCTGCCGGACTCGCCGAGTACCTCCAGACCAAGTCCCTCCAGTTCTAGAGGAGTTCCCAGAGCCATGGCCGTACGAGCCGCCGTTCTGCCCGCCATCGGCGCCCCCCTGGAGATCACCGGCGTCGACCTGCCGGACCCGGGACCGGGCCAGGTCCGCGTCCGCCTCGCCGCCGCCGGTGTCTGCCACTCCGACCTGTCCCTGACCAACGGCACCATGCGGGTCCCGGTCCCCGCGGTCCTCGGCCACGAGGGCGCCGGCACGGTCGTCGCGGTGGGGGAGGGCGTCACCCGCGTCGCGCCCGGTGCCCCGGTCGTCCTCAACTGGGCGCCATCCTGCGGCACTTGCCATGCCTGCACGCTCGGCGAGGTCTGGCTGTGCGCCAACGCGCTGGCCGGTGCCGCCGGCGTCTACGCCCGCACCGTCGACGGCACCGAACTGCATCCGGGCCTGAACGTCGCCGCGTTCGCCGAGGAGACGGTGGTCCCCGCCTCCTGCGTGCTGCCCCTGCCGGACGGCATCCCGCTCACCGACGCCGCCCTGCTCGGCTGTGCCGTCCTGACCGGCTACGGCGCGGTCCACAACTCCGCGCGGGTGCGAGCCGGCGAGACGGTCGCCGTGTTCGGGGCCGGCGGGGTCGGTCTGGCCACCCTCCAGGCGGCCCGGATCGCGGGCGCCGCCCGCGTCATCGCCGTCGACGTCTCGCCCGGGAAGGAGGAACTGGCCCGCGCGGCCGGCGCCACCGACTACGTCCTCGCCTCCGAGAACACCGCGCGCGAGATCCGCGCCCTCACCGCGAAGCAGGGCGTCGACGTCTCGATCGAGTGCGTGGGCCGCGCCGTCACCATCCGCGCGGCCTGGGACTCCACCCGCCGGGGCGGCCGTACGACGGTCGTCGGCATCGGCGGCAAGGACCAGCAGGTGGCCTTCAACGCCCTGGAGATCTTCCACTGGGGCCGCACCCTCTCCGGCTGCGTCTACGGCGACTGCGACCCGGCCCGCGACCTCCCGCTGCTCGCCGAGCACGTGCGCGAGGGGCGCCTGGACCTGTCCGCGCTGGTCACCGAGCGCATCGGCCTCGAGGACATCCCGGCCGCCTTCGACAACATGCTCGCGGGCAAGGGCGGCCGGGCGCTGGTCGTCTTCTGAGACTCATGGCACCTTCTCGGGTCGCGGCCGCCGGGCCGCGACCCGGGCGGTCCGGCCGCCGCCCGCCCGGGAGCGGGACACCGCCACACCCGCGAGGCACAGCACCCCGCCCGCCAGGGTGAGCGCCCCGGGCACCTCGCCGAGCAGCAGCCACGACATCAGCACCACGAGGGCGGGCACGGCGTACGTCGTCGCCCCCATCCGGCTGGCGGTGGTCCGGGCCAGCGCGTAGGCCCAGGTGGTGAAGGCGAGGGCGGTCGGGAAGACGCCCAGGTAGACCATGTTCAGGGTGGCCGGCAGGGAGGCGTGCGCCGCCTCGTGCGCCAGTTGACCGGCGAACGGCAGGCACGCCACCGACCAGGCAGCCGAACGTCGTCACCTGCAACGCGCTCGCCCCGCCCAGCGCGGGCTTCTGCGCGACGACCCCGCAGGCGTACGCGACGGCCGCGAGGAGGCACAGCAGCACGCCGAGCAGGGAGGAGCCGCCTCCGCCCGACATCGACAGCCCCACGGTCACCGCGCCCGCGAAGGACACGGCCATTCCGGCCAGCAGCCTCGGCGGCATCGGATCACCGAGCAGCCGGGCGCCCAGCAGCGCGATCAGCAGCGGGCCGACGTTGACGACCAGCGCGGCCGTGCCTGCCGGACGTGACGCCCGGTCCGGGCTCAGCGCAGGGCGTCGGACGTGCTGTCCAGGGGTTCGGGGCGGGCGCTGGACGTGACGCCCGGTCCGGGCTCGGCGCGGGGCGTTGGGCGTGATGCCCAGGGGTCTCGGGGGGAGGGCGCCGGACGTGACGCCCGGTCCGGGCTCGGCGCGGGACGTCGGACGTGATGCCCAGGGTTTTCGGGGAGGGCGCCGGACGTGACGCCCGGCCCTGGCTCAGCGCAGGGCGTCGGACGTGATGCCCAGCAGGTCGGACAGGGCCCGTTCTCCCGTCGCGGTCACCTTCACGGCCCGGGCGGAACCGATGCGCACGCACCACCCCGCATCCAGCGCGTGCCGGCACAGCGCGGCCCCCGCCGCGCCCGCGAGATGAGTGCGGCGCTCGGTCCAGTCGAGGCACGCGCGGGCCAGCGGACGCCTGCCGGAGAGGTCGAGGACGATGCCCGCCCCGCCGAACCACTCCAGCCCCGCGTCCGTGAGCGCGAACCCGGTGTCCTGCCGCAACAGCCCGCACTCGGTCAGCGCGTCGGTGACCGCGATGCCCAGTCTCCCGGCGAGATGGTCGTAGCAGGTGCGGCCGCGGGCCATGGCGGCACCGGCGCCCGACTCCCGCAGGGTGTGCGGAGGGTGCCGTACGGCCGCCGCCGGCACCTGCGCGACGAGATCCTCCACGAGCTGCGCCACCCGCGCGCCGGCCAGCCGCACGTACCGGTGGCGGCCCTGGCGCGCCTCGGTGAGCAGTCCGCCCGCGACCAGTTTGCCGAGGTGCTCGCTCAGCGTGGACGCGGCGACCCCGGCATGCCGGGCCAGTTCCCCGGCGGTCCAGGCCCGCCCGTCGAGCAGTGCCAGCAGACACGTGGCCCGTGTCTCGTCGGCGATCAGCGAGGCGAGGGCGGCGAGGCCGGTGGCCCGGGGATCCTTGGTGGTCATACGCCCAGCATGCGCCCCCGACGGTTCGGTACCGGCCGAACCGTCACAGCCCCCGCAGCCGCCCTCACGGCTCCCCGCAGCCGCCTTCCCGCGCTCGCCGGAGCCACTCTCACGCGGGTGCCGGAGCCGTTCTCGCGGCGCTCACCGCGGCCGCCCTCGGACGCTCCGCCGGAGCCGTCCTCACGCGCTCCGCCGCACCTGCTCGTACTGCAGCGCCAGCCCGTCCAGCAGTGCCGACAGGCCGGCCTCGAAGGCGCGTTCGTCGATCTTCTCCTGCTGCTCGGCGAGCAGATGGGCCTGGCCGAGGTGGGGGTAGTCGGCGGGGTCGTAGGCGCTCGCGTCGTCCACGAAGCCCCCGGCGAACGAACCGAGCGCGGAGCCCATGATGAAGTACCGCATCAGCGCGCCGATGGAGGTCGCCTGGGCCGCCGGCCAGCCCGCGTCGACCATCGCGCCGTAGACGGCGTCGGCCAGCCGCAGGGCGGCGGGGCGGCGGCCGGGGCCGCGGGCGAGGACCGGGACGATGTTCGGGTGGTCGCGCAGGGCGGCCCGGTAGGAGACGGCCCAGTCGTGCAGCGCGGTCCGCCAGTCACCGCCGCCGTCGAACATCGACAGGTCCACCAGGGCGCTCACCGAGTCGGCGACCGCTTCGAGGATCTCGTCCTTGGTGCGGAAGTGGTTGTAGAGCGAGGGCCCGCTCACCCCTAGCTCGGCGGCGAGGCGGCGGGTGGAGACGGCCGCGAGGCCCTCCCGGTCCACCAGTTCCCGCGCCGCCCCGATGATCCGGTCGGTGCTGAGGAGGGGCTTGCGCGGTCGGGCCATGGCGCACATAGTAGGGCTGCAAACAGAAACTAGCAGTGCTAATTTAATTGTACGGATTTCAAGATCCAGCGATGGATCCGTTCGGTGTGGGGTGATCTCGTGGTGAACCTGGGACTCAGCGAGGAGCAGACTGCCGTACGGCGGCTCGCCCGGGACTTCGTGGAGCGCGAGATCGCCCCGCACGCGGCCGCCTGGGACCGCGCCGAGGAGGTCGACCGGGGCATCGTGAAGAAGCTCGGCGAGATCGGCTTCCTCGGCCTGACCGTCGACGAGGAGTACGGCGGCTCCGGTGGCGACCACCTCGCGTACTGCCTGGTCACCGAGGAGCTGGGGCGTGGCGACTCCTCGGCCCGCGGGATCGTCTCCGTCTCCCTCGGGCTGGTCGCCAAGTCCATAGCCGCCTGGGGGAGCGAGGAGCAGAAGCGGCGCTGGCTGCCGGGCCTGACCTCCGGCGCGTACGTCGGCTGCTTCGGCCTCACGGAGCCCGGCACCGGGTCCGACGCGGGCAGCCTCACCACCCGGGCCGTGCGCGACGGCGACGACTACGTCGTCAACGGCGCCAAGATGTTCATCACGAACGGCACCTGGGCCGACGTCGTCCTGCTGTTCGCCCGTTCCACCGACGCCCCCGGCCACAAGGGCGTGACCGCCTTCCTCGTGCCCACCGACACCCCCGGCCTGACCCGCCGGACCGTCCACGGCAAGCTCGGCCTGCGCGGCCAGGCCACCGCCGAACTGGTCCTCGAGGACGTGCGCGTGCCCGCCTCGGCGATGCTGGGCGCGGAGGGCAAGGGCTTCTCCGTGGCGATGTCCGCGCTGGCCAAGGGGCGGATGTCGGTGGCCGCGGGCTGCGTCGGCATCGCCCAGGCCGCGCTGGACGCGGCCGTCGGGTACGCCGGTGAGCGCGAGCAGTTCGGCAAGCCGATCGCCCGGCACCAGCTCGTGCAGGAGCTGATCAGCGACATCGCCGTCGACGTCGACGCGGCCCGGCTGCTGACCTGGCGGGTCGCCGACCTCATCGACCGGGGCGAGCCGTTCGCCGTCGAGTCCTCCAAGGCCAAGCTGTTCGCCTCCGAGGCCGCCGTCCGCGCCGCCGGCAACGCCCTGCAGGTCTTCGGCGGTTACGGCTACATCGACGAGTACCCGGTCGGCAAACTCCTGCGCGACGCCCGCGTGATGACGCTCTACGAGGGCACCAGCCAGATCCAGAAGCTGCTCATCGGGCGTTCCCTGACCGGCGTTTCGGCGTTCTGAGTACCGTCCTGAGTATCTCGGCGGATGTGGCGCGGGCCGCGCCCGCCGATGCTGGGGCCATGAGCGACACAACGGTCAGACAGCAGAGCACGGCCGCCTTCTACGGACAGGCCGTCGCCTCCTTCGCGGTCGCCATGGCGGCGACCGCCATCGGCATCCTCCGGCTGGACGCGAACGCCTGGGTCCGCGGCTTCCTGGCGATCGCCGTCCTCTACCTCGTCACCTCCGCCTTCACCCTCGCCAAGGTGATCCGCGACCGGCAGGAGGCCGGGCAGATCGTCAGCCGCGTCGACCAGGCCCGCCTGGAGAAGCTGCTCGCCGATCACGACCCCTTCGAGAAGCTCTGAGCGGCTACGCTAAGCGCTCGCTCACCGTCGGCGGTATGGTGGTGCTCCTGTCACGAGAGGGGCTGACGAGCGATGAGTACGGCGGAGGAGACGACCGGCGGCGAAGTGGAGCCGTGGGACGAGGTCACCCCTGACGCGGCCCGGCGGCTCCTCGTCGCCGCCGTGGAGGCCTTCGCCGAGCGTGGCTACCACGCGACCACGACCCGCGACATCGCGGGCCGGGCCGGCATGAGCCCGGCCGCGCTCTACATCCACTACAAGACCAAGGAAGAGCTGCTCCACCGGATCAGCCGGATCGGCCACGACAAGGCCCTCGACATCCTGCGCACCGCGGCCCGCCGCGAGGGCAGCGCCACGGAGCGGCTCGCCGACGCCGTCGGCTCCTTCGTCCGCTGGCACGCGGGGCGGCGCACCACCGCCCGTGTCGTGCAGTACGAACTCGACGCCCTCGGCCCCGAGGCCCGCGCCGAGATCGTCGCACTGCGCCGCCAGGTGGACGCCGAGGTGCGCGGGATCATCGAGGACGGCGTGGCCGCGGGCGAGTTCGACGTGCCGGACGTCAAGGGCACCACGCTCGCCGTGCTGTCGCTGTGCATCGACGTGGCCCGCTGGTTCGACGTGAACGGCCCGCGCACCCCCGAGCAGGTCGGCGCGCTCTACGCCGACCTGGTGCTGCGGATGGTGGGCGCCGCGTAGGGCGCCCCCGCGCTCACAGGTAGTAGCGGGAGACCGACTCCGCGACGCACACGGGCTTGTCGCCGCCCTCGCGCTCCAGGGTGAAGGCGACCGTGACCTGGATCCCGCCGGTGACGTCCTCGACGCCGGTGATCGTCGCGGTGGCGCGCAGCCGGGAGCCGACCGGGACGGGGGCGGGGAAGCGGACCTTGTTGGTCCCGTAGTTGACGCCCATCTTCACGCCCTCGACCCTGATCAGCTGCGGTCCGAAGAGGGGCAGCAGGGACAGGGTGAGATACCCGTGCGCGATGGTGGTCCCGAACGGCCCGGCGGCGGCCTTCTCCGGGTCCACGTGGATCCACTGGTGGTCCCCGGTGGCGTCCGCGAACAGATCGATCCGCTTCTGGTCGACCTCCAGCCAGTCGGTGTACCCCAGCTGCTCGCCCACGGCCGCCCTCAGCTCGTCGGGGGAGGTGAAGGTCCTCGGTTCTGCCATGTTCCCGGCCTCTCGATCGCGTCTCTAAGCGACTGCTTAGCATGGTCGGGTGGAGGGGGCGATGTCAACGGATGGCGTGCCCCGAGGGGGTGGGTAATCTCTGAGGAGTGCCCCAGATTCCCGTCAAGATCCACGAGCTGACCGTCGGCCAGCTGTCCGCGCGCAGTGGTGCCGCCGTCTCCGCCCTGCACTTCTACGAGTCCAAGGGCCTGATCAGCAGCCGCCGCACGTCCGGCAACCAGCGCCGCTACAGCCGTGACACCCTGCGCCGGGTCGCCTTCGTGCGGGCGGCCCAACGGGTGGGCATCCCGCTGGCCACCATCCGCGACGCCCTGGCCGAGCTTCCGGAGGAGCGGACGCCGACCCGCGAGGACTGGGCGCGGCTGTCGGAGAAGTGGCGGTCGGAACTTGACGAGCGCATCAAGCAGCTGAACCGGCTGCGCGATCACCTCACGGACTGCATCGGCTGCGGGTGCCTGTCCCTGGAGAACTGCGTCCTGTCCAACCCGGACGACATATCCGGCGAGCGGCTCACGGGGTCGAGGCTGCTGGCCGAACACTGACCGCTTGCGCGGTACCGGCCGACACGGGTGCGCGCGGCCGCGTTTCCGTCTGCGGGTTCGCTGGGGCTGGTCGCGCAGTTCCCCGCGCCCCTGGGGTGGTGCCGGTTCGGGTTGTTGTCGGGTGCCGGGGCGTGGGGGTGGTTGCGCAGTTTCCCGGGCGCCTGGGGTGGTGCGGGTTCGGTTTGTTTCCGGGTGCCGGGGCGTGGGGGATGGTCGCGCAGTTTCCCGCGCCCCCAAGACTCTTGCTGGGTTCGGTTTGCTGTCGAGCGACTGGCCGGCGACCGCTTCGGCGTCCGGCTCGTGCCCGTTGACCGAGGCGGAGTCGGGCCGCACCGACCAGCCGCGCACCCGGTCGGGCCGGGCCGCCGGATCGGGCTCGGCCCAGGCGCCGGTGGTCACCCCGAACGGATTCCGTACCCGCGCGGAACGGGTCTCGCGACCGGATCGCGACCGGATTCCGCGGTCGGAGCACATGGCCGGATCAAGCAGAGCCCGATCCCGCGGCCGGGCCCCGTGGCCGGGGGTGCGGCATCCCCTGCGCACCCCACGTGAGAACCCCGGTTCTCAGGCCGACATCAGCAGCCGTTCGCGCCGGGCGTATTCCAGTGCGCGGTCGGTGAGCACGGGGCGCGGCACCAGGATGCCGCAGTCCGTGCAGACCGGGCCGGACGACGGCTCGTGGTCCAGGCCGTAGCGCCAGACCAGGCGTTCCGCGTCGCACACCGGGCAGGAGGAGCCCGGCGCCCGCTCCAGGGCGGCGATCAGCCGGCGCAGCACCTCGGCCAGTGGTTCGGCGGGGTGGATCCGCGGGTCGTCGCACCAGGCGACCCCGAAGCCGCCCCAGGTCAGCCGGTGCCAGTCGTCCACGCTGCCCGGCCGGCGCAGCCCGTCGTGCTTCTCCTTCTTCCGCCGCTCGGTGAACTCCGTCTCGTACCCCAGCCAGACCGAGCGGGCCTCCTCCAGCTCCTCCAGTGCGGCCACGAGCCGCGCTGGTTCGGGAGAGCGGTCCTCGGGGCCGAACCCGGCCCGGGAGCACAGATGGTCCCAGGTCGCCCGATGCCCGTAAGGGGCGAACTTCTCCAGGCACTTGCGCAGCGAGTACCGCCGCAGTGCCAGATCACAGCGCGGATCGCGTACTTGTCTCGCCAGACTCCGGAAACCGGCCATCGTCCTGCACCTCCGTCACACCTGCACCTGTACGTCGGTCACTTCGGCGTCTTGCACGGACGTCGCCGAATAGACGTATCGACAGGCGAATTGGCTCCATCTCTTCTCATCGCTCTTCTCGCGGACTTCAAAAACTGACGCATGTTCATCTTTAAAGCTGGGGATACCGGCGGTAACGTTCGCCCACCCCTGTCGCTAGGAGCTGCCATGCCACGGCGAACCCCACGTACCGCCCCTGACAGAGTGAGAACGTCCCGCCGACTCTTCGGGTTCCTGAAGACCGCGTCCGTATGCGTCCTCATCGCCGGTCTTCTCTCCCCACTGACCCAGACCGCGGCGGCGGCCGGCGCCACCGCCGCCGACGACCACTGCGGTGGCCAGTGCTCGGACATCCTGCCGCCCGGCGAGAACGGCAACGCCACACTCGCGCAGATCCTGCTCAACCAGGCCTTCGGTACCCAGCCCGGGCACGCCGAGGACCAGCTCGGCCCGTACGCCGGCCTGGCCACCGGCTACCCGGGGCTGACCGACGCGAGCCTCAACTCCTTCTTCAACGACGCCTCCTTCGGCGTCCCGTCCGACCAGGTCGCCTCCACCGAGAAGCCGGCCGGGCGCGGCGACGTCACGATCGTCCGCGACAAGAGGACGGGTGTGCCGCACATCACGGGCACCACGCGGTACGGCACCGAGTTCGGCGCGGGATACGCGGCGGCCGAGGACCGGCTGTGGCTGATGGACGTCTTCCGGCACGTGGGCCGCGGTCAGCTGACCTCCTTCGCCGGCGGCGCGCCCGCCAACCAGGGCCTGGAGCAGCAGTTCTACCGCAGCGCGCCCTACACCGAGGCCGACCTCCAGGCGCAGATCGACAGTGCCGTGGCCAGGAGCGGCGCCCGCGGTCAGCAGGCCCTCGCCGACGTCAACGCCTATCTCGCCGGCATCAACGCCTACATAGACGCCTCCGACAGCGGCCGCTACTTCCCCGGCGAGTACGTCCTGACCGGCCACAAGGACTCCATCACCAACGCGGGGACCATAGACCACTTCAAGGTCACCGACCTGGTGGCGCTGGCCTCCGTGGTCGGCTCGCTGTTCGGCTCCGGCGGTGGCGGCGAGGTCACCAACGCGCTGTCCCTGCGCGCCGCCCAGGTCAAGTACGGTGTCGAGGAGGGCACCAGGGTCTGGGAGTCCTTCCGGGAGCGCAACGACCCCGAGGCCGCCCTCACCGTCCACGACGGCGGGAGCTTCCCGTACGCGTCGAAGCCCGCCGACGCCAAGGGGGAGGCGCTGCCCGACGCCGGCTCGGCGACCCAGGAACCGCTGGTCTACGACCGCACCGGCAGCGCGGCCACCGCGGCCGCGAAGGCCGGCTCGGCCGGCGCCGCCGAGGCCGCCCTCGGCTCGGCCCGGCGCGGCATGTCCAATGCCCTGGTGGTGAGCGGCAAGCACACCGCGAGCGGTCACCCCGTCGCCGTCTTCGGGCCGCAGACCGGCTACTTCGCCCCGCAGTTGCTCATGCTGCAGGAGATCCAGGGCCCGGGCATCAGCGCCCGCGGCGCCTCCTTCGCGGGCCTGAGCATGTACGTCGAACTCGGCCGCGGCCAGGACTACTCCTGGAGCGCGACCACCTCGGGCCAGGACATCATCGACAGCTACGCCGTCGAGCTGTGCCAGGACGACTACCACTACCTCTACCACGGCACCTGCACCGCCATGGACAAGGTCGAGCAGAAGAACGCCTGGAAGCCGACGGTGGCCGACGGCACGGCGGCGGGGTCGTACACCATGCGGGTGTGGCGCACGAAGTACGGGCCGGTGGAGTACCGCGCGACCGTCGGCGGCAAGAAGGTCGCCTACACCAGTCTGCGCTCCTCCTACCTGCACGAGGCCGACTCGATCATCGGCTTCCAGATGCTGAACGACCCGGACTTCGTCAAGGGGCCGGCCGGCTTCCAGAGCGCGGCGCAGCACATCAACTTCACCTTCAACTGGTTCTACGCCGACTCCCAGCACACCGCGTACTACAACAGCGGTGACAACCCGGTCCGGGCGAGCGGGGTCGACGCCGAGTTCCCGGTGTGGGCGCAGCCGGCGTACGAGTGGCGCAACTGGGATCCGGCGGCCAACACGGCCGACTACACCCCGGCCTCCGCCCACCCGAACTCCGTCGACCAGGACTACTACATCTCCTGGAACAACAAGCAGGCCAAGGACTACACGACCGCGTCCTGGGGCGACGGCTCCGTGCACCGAGGTGATCTGCTCGACGACCGGGTGAAGAAGCTGGTCGCGGCCGGCGGGGTGACCCGTACGAAGCTGACGCAGGCCATGGCGGACGCCGCGCTCGCCGACCTGCGTGCCGAGGACGTGCTGCCGAACCTGCTCAAGGTGATCGACTCCTCCGCGGTGAGCGATCCCGCGGCCGCCGCGGCGGTGAGCAGGCTGCGGGCCTGGATCGCCGCGGGCGCCAAGCGCACGGAGACCGCCGCCGGTTCGAAGACCTACGCGAACGCCGAGGCGATCCGCATCCTGGACGCCTGGTGGCCGCTGCTGGTCAAGGCGGAGTTCGAACCGGGTCTGGGCAGCGATCTGTACACGGCCTTCACCGCCGCCCTGCCGGTCGACGAGGCCCCCTCGGCCGGACACGGGCCGACCGGCTCGCACGCCGGAAGCTCCTTCCAGTACGGCTGGTGGAGCTATGTCGACAAGGACATCCGGGCGGTGCTCGGGGAGAGCGTGCAGGGCGGTCTGACGCAGAAGTACTGCGGCGGCGGCAGCCTCGGCGCCTGCCGGGACACCCTGATCAGCACCCTGAAGCAGGCGGCAGGGCTGACCGCCGCCCAGGTCTACCCGGGTGACGACCAGTGCTCCGCGGGCGACCAGTGGTGTGCCGACTCGATCGCCCAGCGCCCCCTGGGCGGCATCAAGCACGGCAGGATCAGCTGGCAGAACCGGCCGACCTACCAGCAGGTGGTGGAGTTCACCTCGCACCGCTGAGGTGAGGCGGGCGGCGGGCCGGCCGGTGCGGCCCGCCGCCGGTACCAGCCGTGCGGCTCCGGTTGCGCGGTGATCGGCGGGTCGGCCGTGCGGTCCGCCGTCGGTATCAGCTGTGCGGGTTCGGTTGCGCGGTGATCGGCGGGTGAGCCGTGCGGCCTGTCGCCGGTACCAGCCCGCTCCGGCTCCGGTTGCGCGGTGATCGGCGGGTGAGCCGGTGCGGCCCGCCGCCGGTACCGGCCGCTCCGGCTCCGGGTTGCACGGGTGACCGGTGGGTCAGCCGATGCGGCCCGCCGCCAGTACCAGCCGCGCCAGTTCGGGGTGCACGATGTCGCTGTGTGCCCCGGCCGGCGGGTCCCCGCGGCGGACGACGGCGCTCGCATCCACGTTCACGCACCCCGACGCCGGCAGCGGTCCGCCCAGGGCCGCCGCGAGGTCCAGCCGGGCGGTGCCCGGCACCGCCTGAACCCCGTCGTGGCCCATGGCACCCCACTCGGGGCCGAGGACGGCCGCGATCCGGTCGCCCGCGCACGACCGGTCGTCCCCGGACAGCCGCGACGCCAGCGGGTAGAGAGTGCCGAGCGACGAGTCGAAGCGCGAGTGGCAGCACACCAGCGGGCCGTCGATCCGCCGCTGCCGGTCCTCGAGCGCACCCGCCCGGCCCGGGGCGTGCGGCAGCCGGGCCGCGAACGCGTAGTGCGAGAAGGCGCCCTGCAGCAGCGTCACCGACTTCACCGCGCGCACCCCCTCGGGCAGCCCGCTCAGCGCGAATGCCACCAGCCGCCCGCCGAAGCTGTGCCCGACCAGATGCACCCGCACCCCCGGCGCCGCACCGGCCAGCCGGCCGAGCAGCGGCCCCAGTCCGTGCTCACCGACCGTGCCGGCCCGCCGCTTCATCGTGTAGTACGCCGCCTGCCGGAGCAGCTCCTTGGCGCCGTTCCACGGGTCGGGGATGCCGAAGCCGGCCACGGGCCCGGGCGAGCGGAGCGCCGCCAGCGCCTCGGCGAACTCCTCGCACGCGGTCACCGGGTCCTGCGTGAACACGGCCGGTTCGCCCTCCTCGTCCGTGTCCGCCGGACCGGGGCGCCCCTCCTCCGCCAGCAGCCGCGCCAGCCGCCCGAACTCCGCCAGTGCCTCGGCGCCGTCCGGCCGTTCGTCCAGCAGCCGGGCCAGCCGGTCGAGGACGGCCGCCCGGCCCGGGAACGTCTCCAGAAGCGCGCGCCGGGTGTCCTTTTCCAGCGCCGGGCCGGGTGCCGCCCCCGCCTCGACGGCCGCCACGGACCTGGGGAAGTCGGGGATCGGCTCGTCGCTGAACCGCATCGACGGCCAGATCACGCCCACGTACCCGAGCCGGGCCCGCGGGGCGAGCCGCGGGACCGGCGCGAGGAAGCGGCGGTACAGCGCGGTCGCGCCGGAGCGGTCGTTGTTCCAGCCGTGCGCGAAGACGATCAGGTCACTGACGCCGCGCTCCGCGACCTGCGCCGTCAGCCGGTCGCGTTCGGGACGGTCCACGTCCCCGTCGGCGTCGAAGGTCAGCTCCCAGTAGGGAGTCACGCTCATCCCAGGATCCGCCATGCCAGGCTCCCTCGTCCCCCCGGAAACGATGCGATACGGGCGTATCGTCCTGCCGGGGAGCGAGGTTGGCGATACACCGTGCCTCACCGGTAGAGCAAATACTCCTTCCGGACCCGCCGGAACGCGGCCAGTTCCTCCTGCCAGGCGCCGGTCACCTCGTCGGTGCCGGCGCCCGCGTCGATCATCGTGCGCACCCGGGAGGAGCCGGTGAGCTTGTCGATCCAGTTGTCCGGCCGCCAGGCGAAGCCGTCCCACACCCGCCTGGCGGTCACCAGCAGCGCGATCCCGGTCCGCACGGGGTCGTAGGCGGCCCGGTCGTGGACGTGGATCTGCACCCCGCCGACGGTCCTGCCCGCGAACTTGGAGAACGTCGGCGCGAAGTACGCCTCCCTGAACCGCACTCCGGGCAGCGCGAGTTCGTTGGCGGCGGCGGCCCAGCGTCCGTCGACGCCCTCCGCGCCCAGGAGTTCGAAGGGCCTGGTGGTGCCCCGGCCCTCCGAGAGGTTGGTGCCCTCGAACATGCAGGTGCCGGAGTACACCAACGCCGTGTCCGCGGTCGGCATATTGGGGCTCGGCGGCACCCATGGCAGTCCGCTGGCGTCGAAGAACCGAGTGCGCCTCCAGCCCGTCATCAGCACCGTCTCCAGCGGTACGGGCGCGTCGAGGAACTCCCCGTTGAACAGCCGGGCCAGCTCCGCGACCGTCATCCCGTGCGCCTGGGCGATCGGCTGCCGGCCGACGAAGGTGGCGAACTCCCTGTGCAGCACCGGCCCCTCGGCCGCGCGTCCGGTCACCGGATTGGGACGGTCCAGGACGACGAAGCGCTTGCCGGCGAGCCCGGCCGCCTCCATGCAGTCGTACAGCGTCCAGATGTAGGTGTAGAAGCGGGCACCCACGTCCTGGATGTCGAAGACGATCGTGTCGACACCGGAGGTGGTGAAGACGTCGGCGAGCGGGCGGCCGCTCTTGAGATACGTGTCGTAGACCGGCAGGCCGGTCGCCGGGTCGTCGTAGCGGCCCTCGGAACCGCCGGCCTGCGCGGTGCCGCGGAAACCGTGCTCGGGGCCGAAGACGGCGGTCAGCTTCACCCGCGGATCCCGGTGCATGACGTCCACGATGTGGGCGGCGGCCGGGGTGATGCCGGTGGGGTTGGTGACGACGCCGACCTTCTGGCCGGCCAGCAGGGAGTAGCCGTCGGCCGCGAGCCTGTCGAAACCGGTGCGCGGCCGCTCCTCGCGATGCCCGGCGGTGACCGGTACGGCGGACAGGGTCGCCGATGCGAGCAGGTTCCGTCTCGACAGGTGCATGGGTGTCCTCCGTACGTGTGGGCGGTGCCGGCCGTCTGCGGTCGCTCGCGCGGTTGCCCGCATCCCTAGAGGTTGGTGCGCCTGCTCTTCCTTCACACATACCGACCGGTTAGTCTGGCGTCGCTGAGCCGAGTCACATCGCGTCGAAGGAGACCGAGCGTGGAAGCCGTGCAGGATGCGTCAGTGGTCGTCACCGGGGCGGGCGGCGGGATCGGGGCCGCGCTGGCCCGCAGGTTCGCCGCCGAGGGCGCCCGGGTGGTCGTCAACGACCTGGACGCCGTGAAGGCCAAGGCCGTGGCGGAGGAGATCGGCGGGATCGCCGTGCCCGGCGACGCCTCCGCGATCGTCGCCGACGCCCGCGACGCGCTCGGCGGCACCGTCGACGTCTACTGCGCCAACGCCGGCGTCGCCTTCGACGACGGCGGCACCGCCGGGCCGCTGGACGAGCAGAGCTGGGCGCTGTCCTGGGACGTCAACGTGATGGCCCACGTCCGCGCGGCCCACGCACTGCTGCCCGCCTGGCTGGAGCGGGGCAGCGGCCGGTTCGTGTCCACCGTGTCGGCCGCCGGGCTGCTGACCATGATCGGCGCGCCGTCCTACAGCGTCACCAAGCACGGTGCCCTCGCCTTCGCCGAATGGCTGTCCCTCACCTACCGCCACCGGGGCCTGAAGGTGCACGCCATCTGCCCGCAGGGGGTGCGCACCGACATGCTGGCCGCCACCGGAAGCGCGGGCGACCTGGTGCTCAGGCCGACCGCGATCGAACCGGACGGCGTCGCGGACGCCCTGTTCCGCGGCATCGAGGAGGACCGCTTCCTGATCCTGCCGCACCCGGAGGTGGCCGGCTTCTACCAGGCGCGGGCCGAGACCCCCGACCGCTGGCTGGCCGGCATGAACCACCTCCAGCAGAAGTGGGAGGAGGCCCGGTGACCGCCCCCACCCGGTACGCGGACCGGCCCTGGCTCGCCCTGCTCGGCGAAGCCCAGCGCGCCCCCGTCGAGCCCGCCGACTCCCTCGTGCACGCCCTGCGCGACGCGGTCGCCGAGGCACCCGAGCGGACCTTCCTCGCCTACTTCGACGCCCGGCTGACCTACCGCGAGGCCGACGAGCTGAGCGACTCCGTCGCCGCCCACCTCGCCGGGCGCGGGCTGGCGCGCGGCGACCGGGTCGCCGTACTCCTGCAGAACTCCCCGCACTTCGTGCTGGCCGTGCTCGGCGCCTGGAAGGCCGGGGCGACCGTCGTCCCGGTCAACCCCATGTACAAGTCCGCCGAGGTGGCGCACGTCCTGCGGGACGGCGAGGTGACGGCGCTGGTCTGCTCCGACCGCGCCTGGGAGGAGTACCTCAGGGACACGGCCGCCGACTCCCCGGTGCGGATCGTGCTGACCGCCTGCGAGCTGGACTTCCAGACCCGCGACGACCGGCGCGTCCTGTCCTTCGAACGGCTGCCGAAGGCCCCCGACGCCGACGACCTCGTGACGGTGGCGCGGCAGGGCGGCACGGCACCCGGGGGCCGCGCCCCCCGCCCGGACGACATCGCGCTGATCAGCTACACCTCGGGCACCAGCGGCGCGCCCAAGGGCGCCGTCAACACGCACGCCAACATCATGTACAACGCCGAGCGGCAGCGGACCGGGCTCGAGCTTCCCGAGGCGCCCGTCTACTACGCGCTCGCGCCCCTGTTCCACATCACCGGCATGGTCTGCGAGTTCGGCGCCTGCCTGAACAGTGCGGGCACCCTGGTGCTGACCTACCGCTTCGAGGCCGGCGCCGTCCTGGACGCCTTCGCCGAGCACCGGCCCCACTACACGGTGGGCCCCTCCACCGCCTTCATGGCCCTGGCCGCCCACCCGGACGTCACCCCGGAGCACTTCGCGTCCTTCCGGTGCATCTCCTCCGGCGGCGCCCCGCTGCCGCCGGCGCTGGTGGAGAAGTTCCGGGCCGGCTTCGGGCCCTACATCCGCAACGGCTACGGCCTCACCGAGTGCACCGCGCCCTGCGCCTCCGTGCCGCTCGGCCTTGAGGCGCCGGTCGACCCCGCCTCGGGCACCCTCGCCGTCGGCTTGCCCGGCCCGGACACGGTGGTACGGATCCTGGACGAGACGGGCGCGGAGGTGCCGTTCGGCGAACAGGGCGAGATCGTCGTACGCGGGCCGCAGGTGGTCCCCGGCTACTGGCGGCGCCCGGAGGCCACCGCCCAGACCTTCCCGGACGGCGAGCTGCGCACCGGCGACATCGGCTTCATGGACGAACAGGGCTGGCTGTACGTCGTCGACCGCAAGAAGGACATGATCAACGCGTCCGGGTTCAAGGTGTGGCCGCGCGAGGTCGAGGACGTCCTGTACACCCACCCCGCGGTGCGCGAGGCGGCCGTCGTCGGCGTGCCCGACGGCTACCGTGGGGAGACCGTCAAGGCGTATATCAGCCTGCGTCCCGGTGCCGACACGGACCCGGATGAACTGTCCGTGTACTGCAAGGAGAGACTGGCCGCCTACAAGTACCCGCGCCAGGTGGAGATCCTGCCCGACCTGCCGAAGACGGCGAGTGGCAAGATCCTCCGCCGGGAACTGCGTTCCCGCGCGCACGACGACAGCGACGCCGGTCAGTAGGCGACGAGGAAAGGCAGGTGGCGGAAGTGCCCAGGACTACGGACGGAGACGGCACGCCCGTTCCGCAGCGGCTGCTGGCCGCCGCCACCCGGCTCTTCGCCGAGCAGGGCTACGACCGTACCTCCGTGCAGGAGATCGTGGAGGCGGCCGGCGTCACCAAGGGGGCGCTGTACCACTACTTCGGCTCCAAGGACGACCTCCTGCACGAGGTCTACGCCCGCATGCTGCGCCTCCAGCAGGAGCGGCTCGACGCGTTCGCGGACGCCGACGAGCCGGTCGAGCAGCGACTCAGAGCCGCTGCGGCGGACGTCGTGGTCACGACGATCGAGCACCTCGACGACGCGTCGATCTTCTTCCGGTCCATGCACCAGCTGAGCCCGGAGAAGAACAAGCAGGTCCGCGCCGAGCGCCGCCGCTACCACGAACGCTTCCGCGCGCTCATCGAGGAGGGCCAGAAGACGGGCGTGTTCTCCACGGCGACCCCCGCCGACCTGGTCGTGGACTACCACTTCGGTTCGGTCCACCACCTGTCGACCTGGTACCGCCCGGACGGCCCCCTCGAGCCCCAGCAGCTCGCCGACCATCTCGCCGACCTGCTGCTGCGCGCGCTGCGGCCCTGACGAGCGGCGAACGGCCGCGGAAGCCGCGTACACGGCACACATCGCGCACGAACGAGCCACGAGCGGCGCACGAACGAGCCACGAACGGCGCACCAACGAGCCACGAGTGGCGCACGAACGAGCCACGAGCGGTGTGCGAGATGGCGGGAACGGTGTGCGAGACTCCCGGAACGGCGTGTGAGACGCCACGACCGGTGTGCGTCACGGCGGGGACGGCGCGCGAGACGCCCGGAACGGCGTGCGAAGACGGTACGGACGGGGGGCGGTCGCCCAGGCGACCGCCCCCCGTCCGTGTCCTCACAGGTACCGCTTCAGCTCCCTGCGCGCCAGCGACCGCTGGTGCACCTCGTCCGGGCCGTCGGCGAGCATCAGCGTGCGGGCAGCGGCGTACAGTTCGGCCAGCGGGAAGTCCTGGCTCACCCCGCCCGCCCCGTGCAGCTGGATCGCGCGGTCCAGGATGCCCACCACCGCACGCGGAGTGGCGATCTTGATGGCCTGGATCTCCGTGTGGGCGCCCTTGTTGCCGACGGTGTCCATCAGCCAGGCCGTCTTCAGCACCAGCAGCCGCAACTGTTCGACGGTGACCCGGGCGTCCGCGATCCACTCCTGGACCACGCCCTGCTGTGCCAGTGTCTTGCCGAACGCGGTGCGGGACACGGCGCGCCGGCACATCAGCTCGATCGCCCGCTCGGCCATGCCGATCAGCCGCATGCAGTGGTGGATCCGGCCGGGGCCGAGCCGCGCCTGGGCGATGGCGAAGCCGCCGCCCTCCTCGCCGACGAGGTTCGACACCGGCACGCGCGCGTGGTCGAACACCACCTCGGCGTGGCCGCCGTGGGAGTGGTCCTCGTAGCCGAAGACCCGCATCGCGCGCGTGACGGTGACGCCCGGGGTGTCGCGCGGGACCAGGACCATGGACTGCTGGCGGCGGATGTCCGCCCCCTGAGGGTCCGTCTTGCCCATGACGATGAAGATCTTGCAGTCCGGGTTCATCGCCCCGGAGATGTACCACTTGCGGCCGGTGATGACGTACTCGTCCGAGCCGTCGGAGGCCCGCTCGATGCGGGTGGTGATGTTGGTGGCGTCCGAGGAGGCCACCTCCGGCTCGGTCATCGCGAACGCGGAGCGGATCTCGCCCGCCAGCAGCGGCTCCAGCCACCGCTTCTTCTGCTCATCGGTGCCGAACTGCGCCAGCACCTCCATGTTCCCGGTGTCGGGCGCGGCACAGTTCGTCGCGGTCGGCGCGAGGTGCGGGGACCGGCCGGTGATCTCGGCGAGCGGGGCGTACTGGAGGTTCGTCAGCCCCGCCCCGTACTCGGTGTCGGGGAGGAAGAGGTTCCACAGGCCCTGCCTGCGCGCCTCGGCCTTCAGCTCCTCGACCACGGCCGGGGTGTCCCACGGCGAGGCGAGCGCGGCCCGCTGCTCCTCGGCGACCGCCTCGGCCGGGTGGACGTGCTCGTCCATGAAGGCGAGGAGCCTGGCGCGCAGTTCCTCGGTGCGCGCGTCGAACGCGAAGTCCATGTCCGGTCAGCCTTCCTGAAGGGTCGTCAGTCCGTGGTCGATGAACACGGGCACGAGTTCGCCGATCCGGTCGAAGCCGCGCCCGACCGTCTGCCCGAGGGTGTACCGGTAGTGGATGCCCTCCAGGATCACGGCGAGCTTGAACCAGGCGAACGCCGTGTACCAGGAGACGTCCCCGACGTCCCGCCCCGAGCCCGCGGCGTAGCGCTCGATCAGCTCGCGCGGGGAGGGGTGCCCCGGGGCCTCGGCGGTGGTGGAGACGGGGGACTCGGGCATCCCCAGCGGCCGGCTGTACATCACCAGCAGGCCGAGGTCGGTCAACGGGTCCCCGAGCGTCGACATCTCCCAGTCGAGGACCGCCTTGATCCGGTCGTCGTCCCCGATGAGAACGTTGTCCAGGCGGTAGTCGCCGTGGACGACGGTGGCCGCGGGCGAGACGGGCAGGGCGCGTCCGAGCGCCGCGTGCAGTTCGTCGATGCCGCGCAGGTCGCGATTGCGGGAGGCGTCCAGCTGCTTGCCCCAGCGGCGCAGCTGCCGGTCCAGGAAGCCCTCCGGGCGGCCGAAGTCGGCCAGGCCCACCTCGCCGGGGTCCACCGCGTGCAGCTCCACGAGGGTGTCGACCAGCGACAGCACCGCGTTCCGGGTGCGCTCCGCGCCCAGCGGGGCGAGCTGCTGGGCGGTGCGGTACGGGGTGCCGTCGACGAACTCCATGAGGTAGAAGGGCGCTCCGAGCACCTCGGCGTCCTCGCACAGCAGCAGCGTCCGGGGGACCGGCACCCGGGTCGGGTGCAGGGCGCTGATCACCCGGTGCTCGCGCTTCATGTCGTGCGCGGTGGCCAGGACATGGCCGAGCGGAGGCCGCCGTACGACCCACTTGGAGGTGCCGTCGGTGAGCGAGTACGTGAGGTTCGACCGTCCGCCCTCGATCAGCCGGCCGGTCAGCGGGCCGTTCACCAGACCGGGGTGCTCACGGTCGAGCAGGGTGCGCAGCCGGTCCAGGTCGAGTCCGGGCGGGTGGTCGGCGCTCATACATCACTCCTACGAACGGGTGAACCAAGACCCACTCATGATGCCGACCGGTCGGTATGTCGTCCAGTGCGTGGGCCGAACCCGCCCCGAAACGTGACCGGGGCCACCCCGGGCTCTGCCGGAGATTCCCGCCACGTGCGGGGCGGATCGTCGCCGGACGTGCGGGGCGGATCGTCGCCGGGCGGGCGGGGCGGACGGGAATCGCCGGACAGGTGTCAGACCGAAGGCCCCCCGGTGGAGCGCCGGGGAGCCTTAGGTCGTCGCCCGCGGGCGGGTCAGTGGTCGTCCCAGTGGTCGCCGTGCTCGGCGTGCCGGTGCCCGTCGTGCAGATAGTCGACGTGATCGCCGTGCCGCACCTGCGGGTGCCCGCACTCGTCGTGGTGCACGTGGTCGTGTTCCTCGTGCGTGGTGTGCCCGGCCGGTTCGCACTCGTCCCAGTGGCCCGCGTGCTCACGGTGCAGATGGCCGTCGTGCGCGTAGTCGAGGTGGTCGCCGTGCGGCACGGCCGTGTGCCCGCAGTCCGGCCCGTGGGCGTGCGTCCCGTGCTCGGTGTGTTCCTGGTGAAGGGTGGTGTCCATGGTGCTCACCTTCGGGATACGGGGGTTGACGACGGACAGGCTGCCACGCGAAAGGTGCATATAGGGGCATCCCGGTTGCGTGGCGTACGACTACCCCGAGCCCGGTTGCGGCCGCAGCGCCGGACGGGACACGTGCGGCGGACGGCGGGCCGTGGCTCCGGCAATAGACGGCGGGTGGTGGCTCCGGCAGGCAGCGCTCGGGGTCGGCAGCGGGCGGCGGTCGGTGGGCAGCGCTCGGGGTCGGCAGCGGGCGGCGGTCGGTGGGCAGCGCTCGGGGTCCGCAGCGGGTGCCGGTGGTCGGTCCAGGGCGCGCTCGGTGGCCGGAGGCCGGCGCGGGGGACGGTGCCTAGACCACGAGTACGGCCGCGCACACCGCCAGCGCCACCACGCACAGGACCGCCGTCGTCGCGTGCCGGGGGCTGAGCGCCGGCGGCGGCGTAGCGCCGGACAGGGCGCGGATCCGGCGGTGGGAGATCCGCAGGAAGCCCAGCCAGAGCGCGCAGCACACCGCGCACACGACGGCCCCGGCGACCGACACACCGTGCAACGCGGCGCGCGCGGCGAGCACGGTGGCCACGGCGGCGGACAGGGTCGTACGGCGCCAGGCCAGCCGGGTGCGCTCCGGTTGCAGCCCGGGGTCCCGGACGGCGGTGCTCATCCCTCCCATCCGACCAGCACCACGACCACCATGGCGATGGCCACCACCGCCACGACCAGGCTCAGCACCGCCGGGAACCGGGACGCGGGCAGGTCGTCACCGCGCCGGATGGCCCGCTCGCAGCGCACCCAGTGGTTCACCGCACGCAGGGAACACAGCACACCGGCCGCCAGCAGGGCGAGCGCGAGACCGACCCGCCACGCCCAGCGCAGGTCCGGCAGGAACTGGTCCACCGCGAATCCGCCGCCGATCAGCGCGAGCGCGGTCCGCAGCCAGGCCAGGAAGGTGCGCTCGTTGGCCAGCGAGAACCGGTAGTCGGGTGTGCGGCCCTCTTCCCGCACCCGGTCCGGGGCGAACCACAGCCTGATGTTCGTCACGAATTCGCTCACACCGCCGACCCTACCGGCGCCTCACCCCCCGGCCCGGAACGCCCGCAGCCTCTCGTAGGCGGCCAGCCCGTCCGGCACCCACTCCCACGCGCCGAGCCGGGACTCGACCTCCTCCTCGGGCAGGAAGTCGTACCACTGGACCTCCTCCGCCTGGGGCCGCACGGGCAGCTCGCAGCGCACCTCGTACACCGCCGACCACCAGCTCTTCCCGGCCCCGTCGTCGTACAGGAACTTGAAGAGGAACGCCGGCCGGGGCAGTCCGCTCACGCCCAGTTCCTCCTCGGCCTCCCGCAGGGCCGCCTCGTCGTAGGACTCGCCCGCCCCGACGACCCCGCCGACGAACATGTCGTACAGGGCGGGGAAGACCAGCTTGGTCGCCGTACGCCGGTGCACGAAGAGCCGGCCGGCCGCGTCCCGGGCCTGGACGAACACGCAGCGGTGGCGCAGCCCGCGGGCGTACACCTCGCCGCGCGGGCGGCGGCCGACGACCCGGTCGTGCTCGTCGACGATGTCGAGGATCTCGTCAGCAGGGTTCATGGCGTTCATCCAAGCAGGGGTCCTTCAGCGTCGCTGCAGGTCCCGGGCCGGGGGCTCGCGTCCGGGTTCTTCAGCGTCGCTGCAGGTCCCGGGCCGGGGGCTCCGCGTCCGTCGCGCCGCACGGCATCGCCGGGTGCATCCCGAGCAGCACGATGCCCACGACCACGGCCGCGAGCCCCGACGCCTGCCAGGCCAGCGCCCCGGTGTCGGTGCGCAGCCGGTCGCCGAGGAAGCCGACCCCGCACAGGATCCCGGCGAGCGGTTCGGCCGCGGTGAGCGCCGGCAGCGACATGCGCAGGGGAGCCGTCTCGAACGCGCTCTGCACGAGTATCAGCCCGGTGATCCCGCAGGCCAGCACGCCGTACGGCTGCCAGCCGGTGAACAGCTCCGTGAGGCCGCCCTCGGAGAAGCGGGTGCCGCTCACCCGGGTGAGCGCGTCCTGCACGCCGTACAGCAGCCCGGCGGCGGTGGCCAGCAGCACGGGGCCCCAGCTCAGCCGGGAGCGCTTGGCGTACGCCGTGAGTACGAGCGCGGCGCCCACCATGACGCCGATGATCAGCCAGTGCCGCAGCGGGTCGGTGACGGCGCTGCCGCCGCGCGGTTCGCCCGCCAGGATGAACGCGCTCACCCCTCCGGCGAGCAACACCAGACCGGCCCAGCCCTGGCGGCCCAGCGACTGCTTGGTCTGGTGGCGGGAGAGGGCGAGCGCGAACAGCAGATTGGTCGCGAGCAGCGGCTCGACCAGGGAGATCTCGCCCTTGCCGAGCGCGACGGCGCCCAGCACCATGCCGGCCACCATCAGGCCCAGACCGCCCAGCCAGCGCGGCACCCGCATCAGGTCGAGGAGCAGGCGGGGCGAGAGGAAGTCGTTGAGCGGTGCCCGCTGCGCGGCGTTCTGCTGGAGCACGAAACCGAAGCCCAGACAGCAGGCCGCACTCACGGCGAGGAGGAGAACCAGAACGGACACGCTGCGTACCTCGATCATCCGGCCGGACCACGGACGCGTAGTGGCCGACTGTAGCGCTCCGGGGCGGCGATGACCCGGAGAGTACCCGGAACCGGGCGGTTGATTCGGTCACGCTGCCGGGCCGGCCGCAGGGCGGCGGAGCGGCCGGGAAGCCGGGAAGGCGGCGGGACCGTCAGGCCATCGTCCGCGGCCGGGCGGCCCGGCGCCATGGCCTACGCCACAGCGGTCCGTCCGGAGCCATGGCGTACGCCACAGATCGCCCAGGGGACGCGCCGACGCCGTACGGCGATGCGAGCGCGCCGATGTCCGACGGGTGGGGTCCGGGGGCCGGGCCATCCGCCGGGGCCCCGTGGCCCATGCCGCGGCAGTCCGCTTGGCGCCGCCGCACGGGTCGCCGACCGGTCCCGCGTCCCTCAAATACCCTTTTGCACACGGTAGTTGAAGCGAGCAACCTGAGCGTTCCGCTTGACGTGATCCTTGGCTGGGGGTTTGCTGTGCGTGATCGGTCGATGGCAGCCCGAGAAACAGGAAGTCGCGCGGTGCCTCCACTCCCGCCTCTGCTCCACCCTCGCCGGGCCCGCACGGACGAGTCCGGCGGCGCCGCCCCGGACGGCCGCGGCGCCTTCGACGACGCGCTGGACGACGCCGAGCTGCGCACCGCGAGAGCCGCGTTGGCGCAGGGCCGCCGGCAGGCCGCCCGTGCCCTGCTGCTGCACACCGGTGACGACTGGGACCGCCGCGGCCACCGTCTCACCGTGCTCGCCCGGGAACCGTACGCCGCCGCCTGGGCGCACGACTGGGTGCGCGCGGAACCCGGGTCCGCCGATGCCGCCACGCTGTACGCCCTCGCCCTGGTCCGGCGTGCCCTGCGCGGCAAGGACGACCCCGACGAGGCCCGCGAGGCCTGTGCCGCGGCCGCCGGACTCGCCCCCGCCGACCCCACGCCGTGGCTCGGCCTCCTCCTGCTCGCCCGCACCCTGGGGCCGGAGCGCGAGGTGCTCGGCACCTTCGCCGAGCTGCGCCGCCGCCACCCCGAGCACCACCACGCCCACCATCTGTTGATCGCCCGCCTCGCCGAACGGCCCGCCGCCGGCCGGGCCGAGTCCCACGAGGTCTACGACCTCGCCGAGTCGGCCGCCGCCCAGGCCCCCGCCGACTCCCCGCTGGCCGTCCTGCCGGTCGTCGCGTACGCCGAGCGCCACCGGGTCCTCGCCGCCACCGGCCGGGGCCCGGCCGACCCGGCCGCCCGCGGGCACTGGTCCGGCCCCCGGGCCCGCCGGATCCTGCGCGCCGGGTTCGACTGGTGGCTGGAGTGGGAGCACGACGAGCACCCCCGCCGCCACCTCGATCTCAACCACCTCGCCTTCGCCCTGTCCTCAGCCGGCCGCCCGGCCGAGGCGGCGGCCCTCTTCCAGCGCATCGGCGAGCACGCCACCCCGGTGCCCTGGTCGTACGGACACGGCGACCCGTCGGCCGCCTTCCAGGCGGCCCGCGCCCGCGCGCTGGGGCACTGAGCGCCGCGGCCCGCGCCCGCGCCGGGGCCGCGCCGGGGCACCGAGCGACGGGTCTCCGCCAAGTCTCGCGGCGTCCGTCTAGTCCCGCGGGGTCGGCCAAGTCCCGCGGGAGTCCCGCGGGGTCGGCCAAGTCCCGCGGGAGTCCCGCGGGGTCGGCCAAGTCCCCCGGGAGTCCCGCGGGGTCCGCCAAGCCCCGCGGGGTCCGCCAAGCCCCGCGGGGTTCGCCAAGACTCGCGGGGTTCGCCAAGACTCGCGGCGTCGGCCAAGTCCCGCGGCGTCCGCTGAGACACCCGGCTGCGCGAGACGTACGTAAACGGTGATGACGTACGTGAGAAGTGATTACGGAACTCTGACCGACGTCCCGATTCCCTGGTCCTCCGGGGCCCCGAGTGCTCGAATGAACAGGTGAACCCTGAACAGTCCGAGGAGCCGGACGGCCGGCCGATCGGCCGCCGCGTCTTCCTCGGTACCCTCGGCCTGGGCGCGCTCGGCGTGGTCGCCGCGCCGGCGCTGCAACGCGGTCTCGAAGGCTTCTTCGGAGCGGTCGCCGGCAAGGACCCCACGGGCCTGACCGGCCTGCTGCCCAACGGCGGGGGCTTCCGCTACTACTCCGTGGCCGCCTCCGTGCCGCACAAGAGCGCCGCGGACTACCGCCTCACCATCGACGGCCTGGTCGACCACCCGCGTGGCTACAGCCTCGCCGACCTGCGCGCGCTGCCGCAGACACGGCTGGTCAAGGACGTGCAGTGCGTCACCGGCTGGCGGGTCCCCGGCACCCCCTTCGAGGGCGTCCGCCTCTCCGACCTGCTGGACGCCGCCGGGGTCCGCTCCTCCGCCAAGGCCCTCCGCTTCACCTGCTTCGACGGCACCTACACGGAGAGCCTCACCCTCGACCAGGCCCGCCGGCCGGACGTCCTGGTCGCCCTGCGCATGCAGGACAAGGACATCGGCCACGACCACGGCGGTCCCGTCCGCCTCTACGTCGCCCCGATGTACTTCTACAAGTCGGCAAAATGGCTCTCCGGCATCACGGTCACCGACCGGGTGAAGCCCGGCTACTGGGAGAACCTCGGCTACGACGTCGACGCGTGGGTCGGCCGTTCGAACGGACGCACCGATGCCCCCACGAACTGACACCCCGGCCCCGCCCACCGCCCGGGTGCGCCGCTTCAGCCCGGCCGAACGATGGGTGCACCGTACGACGGCTGCGCTGATGGGCGTGTGCGTGGTGACCGCGGCCGTCCTCTACATCCCGCAGCTGGCGGTCATGGTCGGCCGCCGTGAACTGGTCGTGCGGGTCCACGAGTGGGCGGGTCTGGCGCTGCCGGTGCCCGTTCTGCTGGGCCTGGCCTCCCGGGCCTTCCGCACCGACCTGCGCTTCCTCAACCGGTTCGGCCCGCACGACCGGCTCTGGCTGCGCGCGGCCCTGCGCCGGGACAGACGCCACTCCTCGCGTCCGGCCGGCAAGTTCAACGCCGGCCAGAAGATCTACGCGGCCTGGATCGCCGGAGCGACACCGGTGATGCTCGGCACGGGCCTGATGATGTGGTTCACGCATCTCACGCCGCTGGTGTGGCGGACCTCGGCGACCTTCGTCCACGACTGGCTGGCCCTGACGATCGGCGTGGTCCTGGCGGGCCACATCGGCATGGCCCTGGGCGACCCGGAGGCGAGGAGGGGCCTGCGCACGGGAACGGTCTCGAGAGCCTGGGCGGACCGCGAACACCCACTGTGGCGCCCCTGACCCCCCCGACCCACGGGCGGTCACGGTCCCGCCGCGCCTCTGCTCCTCCGCCGCGCCTCTGCTCCTTCGGCCGCGACGGCGCCCGGCCGTACGTGGCCCGGCCCGGCGGTGCCGTACGTGGCGCGGCCCGGCGTGCCTCTACGTGGCGTGGCCGGGCGGTGTCGTCCGTGGCGTGGCCGGGCGGTGTCGTACGTGGCGTGATCCGCCTCCGGACCCCGCCCGGGAACCCCGATCCGGGTGCGCTCTCAGAACTCCAGCAGCACCTTGCAGGACCGCTCCCGGTCCGCCGCCAGAGCGAACGCGGCCGCGGCGTCCCGGACCGGAGCCACCGCGCTGATCAGCCCGTCGAACTCCCCACGGGCCGCCAGCAGTCGCAGGGCCTCGTCGAACTCGGTGTCGAAGCGGAATGCCCCCCGCAGCTCGATCTCGCGGCTCACCAGAAGATTCCCGGCGAACGGGCTCTGCCCGGGCGGCAGCATCCCGAGCTGCACGACCACGCCCCCGCGCCGCACCAACCGCAGACAGGTGCCGAGACCGGCCGCCACCCCGGACGCCTCGACGGCCACGTCCACCTCCCGCGGCCACCCGGAGTCGTCCGGATCGTCGGCCCGCACCAGTGTGTCGGCCCCGGCGACGGCCGCGTACCGCAGCGCCTCCGGCACCAGGTCGGTCACCGTCACCCGCGCCGCACCGGCCGCCTTCGCCGCGGCGACGACCAGGCAGCCGATCGGCCCGGCCCCGGTCACCAGCACGTGCCCGCCGGAGACGGGTCCGGCCCGCCGCACCGCGTGCAGCGCCACCGAGAGCGGCTCGGTGAGGGCGGCCCGCCGCAGCCCGAGCCCGTCCGGCAACGCCCTCAACTGCCCGGCCGGTACGGCCACATGCGCCGCGAACCCGCCCTGTACGTGCGGAAAGCGGGCCGCACTGCCCAGATACCGGGTGTCGCGGCACACGTGCGCCCGCCCGCCGGCACACTCCGGGCAGGCCCCGCACGGCGTCGCCGGGTGCACGGCGACCGCCGTACCCGCCCCGGGACCCGTGGCCCCGGGGCCGTAGGAGACCACGGTGCCCACCACCTCGTGCCCGAGGACCATCGGTTCCCGGAGCCGGAAGTCGCCGACGCCGCCGTGCCGCCAGTAGTGCAGATCGGAGCCGCACACGCCGCCGTACCGGACGGCCACCAGAGCCTCACCCGGCCCGGGTTCGGGAGCCGGCAGTTCCGCCACCCGCAGGTCGCCCGCGCCGTGGATCACACAACCCAGCATGTCCGCCGCCTCTTTCCCCAGGACGTCCGTCCCTACAGGACGCTCGTCATCCCGCCGTCGACGTACAGCACCTGTCCGCCGACGAAGTCCGCAGCGGGCGAGGCGAGGAAGAGCAGTGCGCCCACGAGGTCCTCGGTACGGCCCCACCGGCCGGCCGGGGTGCGCCCGCGCACCCACGCGCTGAACTCCTCGTCCTCGACGAGGGGCCGGGTCAGCTCCGTCTCGATGTAGCCGGGGCCCAGGCCGTTGACCTGGACGCCGTACGGCCCCCAGTCCGCGCACATGCCCTTGGTGAGCATCTTCAGCGCGCCCTTGGTCGCCGCGTACGGCGCGATGCCCGGCCGGGCCACCTCGCTCTGCAGCGAGCAGATGTTGACGATCTTCCCGCGGCCGCGCCGCGTCATCCGCCGGGCGGCCTCCCGGCCGACCAGGAACGCGCTGGTGAGGTTGGTGTCCAGGACGCGGTGCCAGTCGGCGTCGGTGAACTCCAGCAGCGGGGCCCGCAGTTGCATGCCCGCGTTGTTCACGAGGATGTCGAGCGGGCCCACCCGCTCCTCGACGTCCGCCATCCCGGCGGCCACGGCCGGGCCGTCGGTCACGTCGAACACGGCCGTGCGGACGTCACCGGGGAGTTCGGCCGCGGCCTCGGCCAGCCGGTCGCCGTCGCGCCCGTTGAGCACCACGGTGCAGCCGGCCTCGGCCAGCCCACGGGCCAGCGCGAGGCCGATGCCCCGGCTGGAGCCCGTGACCAGGGCCGTACGGCCGCCGATGTCGAAGAGGGGGTGAGCCGTCATCGTCGCAGCGCTCCTAGATCACCAGCGACAGCAGCAGGATCAGACCGCCGGCGACCACCGAGATGATCGTCTCCATCACCGACCAGCTCTTGACGGTCTGCCCGACGCTCAGTCCGAAGTACTCCTTCACCAGCCAGAAGCCGGCGTCGTTGACGAAGCTGAAGAAGAGCGAACCGGCGCCGATGGCGAGGACCAGCAGCGCGGTGTGCGTCGTCGACATGTCGGCCGCGAGCGGCGCGACCAGACCGGCCGCCGAGACCGTCGCCACCGTGGCCGAGCCGGTCGCCAGCCGGATCACCACCGCGATCAGCCAGCCCAGCAGCAGAGCGGGGATCGACCAGTTCTTGGAGACGTCCAGGATCATCTGGCCCACGCCGGAGTCGATCAGCGTCTGCTTGAAGCCGCCGCCCGCGCCGACGATGAGCAGGATGCCGGCGATGGGCATCAGGCCCTTCTCGACGGTCTGCTGCAGCCGGTCCTTGGTGAATCCGGCGGGGCGTCCCAGCGTGAAGAACCCGACGAGCACGGCGGCGAGCAGGGCGATCAGCGGGGAGCCGATGACGTCGAAGGCACGCTGGGTGCGGTTCGCCGGGTCGTCGATGACGATGTCCACCAGCGCCTTGGCCAGCATCAGCACCACCGGCAGCAGCACGGTGGCGAGCGTCGCGCCGAAGCCCGGCCGGCGCTCCAGCTCCTCCGAGGCGCGCTGCGGCAGCATCCGGTCGGGGGCCGGCACGTCCACCCAGCGGGCCGCGACCTTCGAGAACAGCGGGCCGGCGACGATCACCGTGGGTATGGCGACGAGGATGCCGAACGCCAGGGTCACGCCCAGGTTGGCGTGCAGTGCGTCGATCGCGACCAGGGGGCCGGGGTGCGGTGGGATCAGGCCGTGCATCACGGACAGACCGGCCAGCGCCGGGATGCCGATGCGCATCAGGGAGTAGTTGCCCCGCTTGGCGACCATCAGCACGACCGGGATCAGCAGCACGATGCCGACCTCGAAGAACAGCGGCAGGCCGATCACGGAGGCGATCAGCACCATCGCCCAGGGCATGGCGCGCCCGCTCGCCCTGGCCAGGATCGTGTCGACGATCTGGTCGGCGCCGCCGGAGTCGGCGAGCAGCTTGCCCAGGACCGCCCCGAGCGCGATCAGGACGCCGACGCCGGCCACGGTGTTGCCGAGCCCGGTGGTGAAGCTGGTGATGGCCTTGTCGAGCGGCGCTCCGGCGACCGCTCCGAGCACCAGTGACCCGATGGTCAGGGCCAGAAAGGCATGGAGCTTGAACTTGGTGATGAGCAGGACGATCACTGCGATGCCCACCAGGACGGCGATGCCCAGCTGGGCGTGTCCGGCGGTGGTGATCGGCGGAGGCGCGTCCGCTGCCAGCATCTCGACGCTGAGTCTGGTCACGGGGGTTCCCTTGCGGTTACGGGGGACTTTTTCGGGGGTGCTACGCGGATGCGGCGGAAAGGGCGTCCAGCGCCCGTACAGCGCGTTCGGTGATGTCCTGCGGGCTGCCGCTGACGTCCACGGCGACACCGGCCTCGTCCGGCTCCAGCGGCTGGAGCGTGGCGAACTGGGAGTCCAGCAGCGCGGTCGGCATGAAGTGCCCCTGACGCTGGCTCATCCGGTCCTCGATCAGCTTGCGGTCGCCCGTGAGGTGCAGGAACACCGCTCCCGGGGCCACGGCCCTGAGCCGGTCGCGGTACGACCGCTTCAGCGCCGAACTGCTGACCACCCCGCCGAGCCCTGCCCGGTCGTGCGCCCAGTGCCCGATGGCGTCGAGCCAGGGCCACCGGTCGCCGTCGTCGAGCGGGGTGCCGGCCGACATCTTGTCGATGTTGGCCTGCGGGTGGAAGTCGTCGCCCTCGGCGTACGGGACGCCCAGCCGAGCGGCGAGCAAGGGACCGATCGTCGTCTTGCCCGTCCCCGCGACGCCCATCACGACGACGACCTGGGGGGTACGCATCACTGCCTCGCTGTCTTCCTCGACATCCGACGCCACATCGGCGTCGCCACACTGAAACCCATTAGGTACGACGAATTCAAGAGCCTGTGACATATAAGTCTGACTTTTTGTCTCCGTGATCCACGCCGTACGCTGAGTGCATGACCACACCGGGCCGCGGGCTGCACGGCCGCGTTCTCGACTCCCTCGGCCCCTCGATCACGGCGGGTGAGTACCCCCCTGGCAGCGTTCTGCGCACGGACGAACTCGCACAGCACTTCGAGGTGTCACGCTCCGTGATGCGGGAGGCGGTCCGGGTGCTCGAATCCATGCACCTGGTCGAGTCCCGCCGCCGCGTGGGCGTGACGGTCCGCCCCAAGGCCGAGTGGAACGTCTACGACCCACAGGTCATCCGCTGGCGCCTGGCCGGCGCCGACCGCCCCCACCAGCTGCGCTCCCTGACCGTGCTGCGCTCCGCGGTCGAACCGGTCGCGGCGGGCCTCGCCGCGAAGAACGCCACGGCGCAGCAGTGCGCGGAACTCACCGAGTGCGCCCTCGGCATGGTGGCCAACTCACGCGGCCACAAGCTGGACAAGTACCTCGTCCACGACGTCGCCTTCCACCGGATCGTGCTGTGCGCCTCCGGCAACGAGATGTTCGCCCGCCTCGGCGACGTCGTCGCCGAGGTGCTGGCCGGCCGCACCCATCACGAGGTCATGTTCGAGGACCCCGACCCGGCCGCCGTGACCCTGCACGTGCAGGTGGCGGAGGCGGTCCGGGCCGGTGACGCGGTCCGCGCGGAGGAGCTGACCCGGCAGATCACCGTGGGCGCCCTGCAGGAACTGGACATCCTGGCGCCCTAGCCGGCGCTAGGCGCGCTCTTCGGGAAACTCCCCGTCCACATACACCCACGCCCCGTCCACCCGCTCGAACCGGCTGCGCTCGAGCAGCGAACCGCCCCGGTAGGAGGCGCGGAAGGTCACCGTGCCCGTGCTGTGGAACGCGGACCCGTCGGTGCGGCCGAGGACCTCCAGTCCGGTCCACCTCGTCCGCGGATCCAGGTCCAGCCGCCCCGGCCGGGTGTCCGGGTGCCACGTGCGCAGCAGATAGCCCGCGTCCCCCCGCACGAACGCGGCGTACCGCGACCGCATCAGCGCCTCGGCGGTCGGCGCGGCGGCCGCGCCCGCGTGGAAGCGGCCGCAGCAGGCGTCGTAGGGCAGGGGCAGTCCGCAGGGGCAGGTGAGCGTGGTCATGCGTCACATTCTGCAACCCCCTGCGCGACGGCCGTGGCGCCGCCCGGCACGCACCCTGCGGGCACCGCCCGGCCGGTGCACAGTGGAAGGGATGACGCGCCGGTGCGTCACCCGGGCTCGCCACGCAGTGAGGGAGAGACGGACGATGACTCGACCCGTGAACAGCCGTCCGGCGTCCGTCAAGGAATGGCGGCTGAACCTGTACCTGTCCGAACACGACCCCGACACCACGGCCCGGATCATCCTCGACACCGGGGACAACGTGCTGGAGAGCTGTGCGGAGGCGCGCCGCAGCCCCTACGACCGGGCGATGCCGGACATCGGTGACGAACTCGCCGCCGGACGCGCGCTGATCGCCATGGGCCGGCTCCTGGTGCGCGCGGCGGAAGGCGACATCGAGGCCATGGGCGCCGCCGAGACCACAGCGCCGGCCGGCCTCTGGCAGCCCCAGGAGTGACGCACCCCCGGCGCGCTCGGCCACCCACCCGTCCGCCGGGCCCCGCACCCGGCCGTCGGGCTCGAAGAGGGGACGGCGTGCGCCGGCACCCGCGAGACGGCCGGCCGCTCGAAGCAGGCCGTTCCCGAGCGGGAGGCGGTCGGGCTGCTGGAAGCGGCCGTTCCCGAGCGGGAGGGGGTCGGGCTGCTGGAAGCGGCTGTTCCCGAGCGGGAGGGGGTCGGGCTGCTGGAAGCCGGCCGGCCCGAGCGGGGGAGGGGGCCGGGCTGCTGGAAGCGGCTGTTCCCGAGCGGGAGGGGGTCGGGCTGCTGGAAGCCGGCCGTTCGCGCGCCGGAGACCGCCATCGTCTCGGTGCGCCGGTACTCGGCCACCTTCTCGGCGATCGACCGGCCCGCGTTCGGGATCTCCCTGAGCGCGTCGGCGCCCGTCCGCGAGACGTCGGCGGGATGGCCGCCGATGGCACGCCGCCTGCTCGTAGGCACGCGGCCCGAAGGCGTCGCCTTCCGTGATCGCGACGAGGCCGGCGTACTCCCGCAGGAGCGCCTCGACCTCCTCGTCGCGCCGGGCCACGCCCCAAGTCCAGGAAGGCCGGCAGGCCGGGGCACGAAGAAGGCCCCCGCATCGCGGGGGCCCCACTGGTGTCCGAGGGGGGACTTGAACCCCCACGCCCGATAAAGGGCACTAGCACCTCAAGCTAGCGCGTCTGCCATTCCGCCACCCGGACAAGGTGTCTGTCGTACGAGCTTCCCTCGGCGGGTTCTCCTCGCGGCGACGAAGGAAACACTACCAGGCTTCCGGGGGTGGCCGATCACCCCCCGTCCCCGGTGCGGGCCTGGCGTGAACGGCGTGTGACGGGCCGGGACCGCTCTTGGGCCCCGGGCGCGGGCGGAGGGAGGATGAGGAGGCACGGCAGGACGGCCCCGGCACGACGGCGGGCCGGACGGCCGGCGGACAGCGGCCAGTGACAGCGGGCCGGACGGCCGGCGACAGCCGGCAGTGACAGCGGGAGGAAGCAGCGTGAGCGAGACGGACACGGGCAGGGGCGTCACCGGCGAGGACGAGGTCGTGGACCTCTGCCGCGAGCTGATCCGGTTCGACACCAGCAACTACGGCGACCATTCCGGACCCGGTGAGCGCAAGGCCGCCGAGTGGGTCGCCGAGAAGCTCGCCGAGGTCGGGCTGGAGCCGCAGATCTTCGAATCGCACCCGGGGCGCGCCTCGACGGTGGCCCGCATCGAGGGCGAGGACCCGTCCCGGCCCGCACTGCTGATCCACGGCCACCTCGACGTCGTACCCGCCAACGCCGACGACTGGACCCACCACCCGTTCTCCGGCGAGATCGCCGACGGGTGCGTGTGGGGGCGCGGGGCCGTCGACATGAAGGACATGGACGCCATGACGCTCGCGGTCGTGCGCGACCGGCTGCGCAGCGGGCGGCGGCCTCCGCGGGACATCGTGGTCGCCTTCCTCGCCGACGAGGAGGCGGGCGGCACCTGGGGCGCCCGGCACCTCGTCGACCGTCACCCCGAGCTGTTCGAGGGCGTCACCGAGGCGATCAGCGAGGTGGGCGGCTTCTCCTTCACCGTGAACGAGCAGCGGCGGCTCTACCTGATCCAGACTGCCGAGAAGGGCATGCACTGGATGAAGCTGACCGTGGCCGGGACCGCCGGGCACGGGTCGATGATCCACCGCGACAACGCCATCACCGAACTGTCCGAGGCCGTCGCCCGGGTCGGCCGGCACAAGTTCCCGGTGCGGGTCACCAAGACCACGCGCGCCTTCCTCGACGAGCTGGGCGACGCCCTCGGCACCGAGCTGGACCCGGAGGACATGGAGTCCACCCTCGCCCGGCTCGGCGGCATCGCCAAGCTCATCGGCGCGACCCTGGGCAACACCGCCAACCCCACCCAGCTGAACGCCGGGTACAAGGTCAACGTGATCCCGGGCGAGGCCACCGCGCACCTCGACGGACGGTTCCTGCCGGGCCACGAGGAGGAGTTCCTCGCCGACCTCGACCGGCTGCTCGGGCCGCACGTGCGCCGCGAGGACGTGCACTCCGACAAGGCGCTGGAGACCACCTTCGACGGCGCGCTGGTGGCGGCCATGCAGTCCGCGCTGCTGGCCGAGGACCCCGCGGCCAAGGCGGTCCCGTACATGCTCTCCGGCGGCACCGACGCCAAGTCCTTCGACGACCTCGGTATCCGCGGCTTCGGATTCGCGCCGCTGAAGCTCCCGCCGGAGCTGGATTTCGCCGGCATGTTCCACGGTGTCGACGAGCGGGTGCCGGTCGACGGCCTGCAGTTCGGGGTGCGCGTACTCGACCGCTTCATCGACCAGTCGTGACGTCCTGCCCGCAGGTAATCGGGCAGTCGTACGAGATCCACTGAGAAGGGTGAATGCGACCATAAGCTCGTAGCTCGATTAGTCCCTCCTCGTTACAGGTGATGCGATCAGCTAATTGTGATCGCATTGTCAACGAGGAGGAATAATGATCAAGAAGGTCGTCGCTGCCGCGGCTGCAACCGGTGGTCTGGTTCTGGCGGGCGCGGGCCTGGCCGTCGCGGACTCCGGTGCCCAGGGTGCCGCCGTGCACTCCCCGGGTGTCGTCTCCGGCAACGTCATCCAGGTGCCCGTGCACGTCCCGGTGAACGTCTGCGGCAACACGGTCAACGTGATCGGGCTCCTGAACCCCGCCTTCGGCAACACCTGTTTCAACAAGTGACGCCGGCTTTCTGAGGAAGCGACTTCCACGAGCCGTCGGCCTCGGAGCGCGCGCCACGCGTTCCGAGGCCGACCGGTCTTTTTCATACCGGTCTGCTTTTCGGACCGGTCGTTCTGGGGAAATCGAAGGCAGGGGGGAATTCAGCATGCGACTGGGCACCCGCAAGGGTCTGATGACCATGGCCGCGGCAACCGGCGTGATCGCCGCCGCGAGCGGCTACGCGCACGCCGACTCGGGCGCGGCGGGCACCGCCAGCGGCTCACCCGGCGTACTGTCCGGCAACACGGTGCAGGCGCCGGTGCACGTGCCGGTGAACGTCTGCGGCAACACCGTCAACGTGGTCGGGCTCCTCAACCCGTCCGTCGGCAACAAATGCGCCGAACACGGCGGCACTTCGGGGGGATACGGCGACACGGGCGGCCACGGCGGCTCCGGCGGCTCGCACGCGGGCGGCCACACCGGCGGCTCACCGGGCGTGGGCTCCGGCAACACCGTGCAGGTGCCGATCGACGTCCCGGTGAACGTCTGCGGCAACAGCGTCAACGTCATCGGTGCCGGAAACGTCGCGACGGGCAACGACTGCGCCAACGGCGGCGGTCACCACACCCCGCCCGGAAACCCGGGCCACCCCGGCCATCCCGGTGAGCCGGGCCACCCGGGCCATCCTGGTGAGCCGGGGCACCCGGGCCATCCTGGTGAGCCGGGGCACCCGGGCCATCCTGGTGAGCCGGGGCACCCGGGCCATCCTGGTGAGCCGGGGCATCCGGGCAACCCCGGGCATCCGGGCAACCCCGGGCATCCGGGCAACCCCGGTAGCCCGCAGCACCCGGGCGGACCGGGCAACCCGGGCCCGCGCCCCGCTGTGGACGGCTCGACCCACGAGGGTTCCTCCCAGGTCAGCGCGCGCGGTCGCGGCTCGTCCGGCGAGCTGGGCGTCACCCAGCTCGCGCACACCGGCAGTGACGTGCCGCTGGGCGTGGCCCTGCCGGTCGGCGCGGGCGCGCTGCTCGCGGGCGCGGTGCTCTACCGCAAGGCGCGCGCCGCGGCGTAGGCCCGGGCCGGGCACGAAGGCGGTACCGGCCGGCCGGGAAGGTGCTCCGCGGCCGGGACGCTCGCTCCCGGGGCGGGGCGGTCGTGCCGCCTGCCGCCGAGGCCCGTCGAGGGTGTCCGTCCGGTACCGAAGGAGCGGGCCCCGCCATGCCGGCGGGGCCCGCTCCGTTCATCGCCGCCGTCTCACCACGTGGCACGCACCTGGCGGATGATCCGCCGGCGCAACCGCACCCTGCGGCTGCCGTCCCGCAGGAGGCTCAGTCGGTCCAACTCCCAGTGTCCGTACTCGGCATGGTCCGTCAGCAGGCGTGTGGCCTCTTTGCGGGACACCCCGCGAGGCACATACACGTCGACAAATTCGTATTCCGGCATCGCATCTATTGTGCGGGCTGGTGCCCGGTACGGATAGCGTCTGCACTATGTCTGATGCTGCGCAGCCCACCGCTGCCGAGGTACGTGCCGCCGCCGAGGCGGTGAAGACCGCGCTCGACCGTCACCTGGCGGCGGTCGAACGCAGGTCGGGGGAGGACGACCCGGCCGTCTCCGAGGCGTTCAACCAGCTGGCCGCGGCCGCCGAGGCGTACGACGAAGTGCTCTACGACCGCTACGACGAGGTCACCCCCTTCGAGATCCCGGGTGCGGAGGACACGCTGCCGCCGTACGCGGGCCCCGAGGAGCCGAACGCCCTCAGCGTGCTGATCCGGCGCGACTACACCGTGGCGGAACCCCAGCGGCTGCTGGCGCAGGCCCAGCGGGTGGAAGCGGCCGACGAGTACCAGGACATCGGCGGGAACGGCGAGGGTGCCGTCGCCACGGTCCCTGGTGCGCTGGGCATCCTCTTCGGCGAGTTCGAACCGGACGAGATCGCCTCCCGGCACAAGGAGTTCGGCCTGGAGGAGGGCGACTCCACGCTCTGGGTCACCGCGGCGGACGAGGCTCCCGAGCCCGGGGAGTGGCTGGACGCCCCGTTCGAGCAGGCCGACCAGCAGCCGGTGGTGTGCCGGTTCGACGTCAGCGCCGTCTTCGACGACGAGGACGAGTCCGACGAGGAAGACGATCTCGAGTTCGTGGAGGACGTGGAGGACGAGGACCTGGAGCCGCTCGACACCGAGAAGTGAGGGGCGGGGCGGGGCGGTGCCGTCGGACCGAGGCCGGCCCGGCCCCGCCGCCGGGCCGCTCCGGGCGAGGCCGGTAGGGCACCCCGGGCAAGGCCGGTAGCGCACTCCGGTCTCCGCCGTCGAGGCCGGTCCGGGCCGAGGCCGGTACGGTGCCTGTGTGCCGGGCTGTCGGGGTCGGTCCGGGCCGAGGCTCGTACGGCATCGCCGGGCCCTGTCCCGGGCGGCTTCCGGCCAGGGCCGGTACGGCAGCACCCGTGCACGGCCGGGCCCTGCCGGTGCCGGGCCGTCGGGGGCGGTCCGGGCCGAGGCTCGTACGGCATCGCCGGGCCCTGCCCCGGGCGGCTTCCGGCCAGGGCCGGTACGGCAGCACCCGTGCACGGCCGGGCCCTGCCGGTGCCGGGCCGTCGGGGTCGGTCCGGGCCGAGGCTCGTACGGCATCGCCGGGCCCTGCCCCGGGTGGCTCCCGGCCAGGGCCGGCACCGGCACCACCCAGGCATCGCCGGGCCACGCCGGTGCCGCGCCGTCGGGGCCGATCGCCGTGGCGGACGGGGACGAAGCGGCTCAGTCCGCCGCCGGCACCTGGGTGCGCAGCAGGGTCTGCAGGCGGGTCGTGCGGGGCTTGGCCTGGATCTCCGCGACCGCCCTCGGCAACGCCTGCTCCACCCCGTGGACCACGGACAGGTGCCGCTCCGCCCGGCCGAACGCCGTGTACACCCAGGGCCTGCTCAGGGCCTGGGCGGCGTCGCCGGGCAGCACCACGACCGCCGCCGGCCAGCGGGCGCCCACCGCCTGGTGCGCGGTCAGCGCCCAGCCGAACCGCACCTGGCTCTCCACCCGCTCCCGCGGTACGACGACGGCGACGCCCGCGCACGTCAGGTGCAGCCCGTCGGCGTCGGCCCGCACCACCACCCCCGGCACCGAACGACCCGGCGCGGGGGAGTGGACGATCCGGTCGCCCGGGTCGAAACCGCCGAAGCGGCCGGGGCCGGGGTTGAGGCGTTCCTTCAGAGCGGCGTTCAGCGCACGGGTGCCCGCGGCACCACCGTGGCCCGGCGTGATCACCACGGTCTGCCCGGCCGGGACGCCGATCGCCCGGGGCACCGAGTCCGCGACCAGCTGCACCGTCCGGTGCACGGCCTCTCCCGCGTCCCGCACGGGGACGATGACGACCTCCTTGCCCGGGGCGGCCACCTTGTTCAGCTCGCCGATGCCCACACCGGAGACCAGCTCGCCGAGCGGGCCGGGGTCGGGCAGCCGGGAGGCGATCTGGGGGCAGGCACGGGCGGCGAGGAGATCCGCGAAGACCCGGCCGGGCCCCGCGGACCACAGCACCGCGGGATCGCCGCTGAGCACCAGCCGCGCCCCGTCGGGCAGTGACTCCACGAGCATCGCGGCGCCTTCCACGTCCAGTTGGGGCGCGTCCAGCACGATCAGCAGATCGAGGTCCAGCGCCCCGTCCGGGTCCCGGCCGGGGCCCTCGGTGCCGGACAGCAGACCGGCGACCGTGCCCACACTCCGCCCCGCCGGATCCTCGCCCGCCAGGGCGGCGAAGCGGTGGCTGCCGTCGGGCGTGTGGCAGGCGGCGAAGGCCCGCAGACCGGCGGCGCGGGCGGCACCGAGCAGCGCGGCCGGTTCGCAGCGGGCCGCCTCCCCGCCGGTGTGCAGCACCAGCCCGTGCCCGGCGACCGCGCGCACCAGCTCGGCCGCACCGCCGGACACCGTGGAGGACACCGTCTGCCAGGCCTGCTCGGCCTCCTTGGACAGCGAGTTGACCAGCCGGGCCAGGCCGTCGGCGAGGCTCTCCTCCGCCAGCGCGTACCGCTCCAGGCCGACGAGGACCCGGACCGGCCGTTCCACCTCGCCGTCCTCGCCGGCGTCTTCCCCGGTGTCCCGGCCGGGCTGCGCGGCCTGGGCGGCCGGAGGCGTGTGTTCCTCCAGCGCGTCCTGGAACACCAGGGCCTCGCCCTCCGCGAGGCAGCTCTGCACCGCCGCGTCCGCGTCCGGCACGCCCTGCCGCCCGAGAGCCGTGACGAGCGTGGGCAGTTCCACGGCGGTGTGTCCCGCTACGGCGGCCTGCTCCAGCAGCCAGCCGGTGACCGCGCGGCCCCGCCGCTCGTCGTCCGGGCCGCAGCCGGCACCGAGCAGCCCCCGTGCGAAGCCGTCGGCCTGCTCGGGCCGGACCCCGGTGACGCGGAGCAACCGCCAGGGGTCCTCCCGCAGCGCGCCGCCCGCGCCCTCGCCCAGGGCCGCGGCAACCTGCGGGGCCAGCGTGTCGGGCGCACCGCCCTCGGCCAGCACCTGGCGCACATCCGCCACGGTCTCCGGTGCGGGCACGCCGGGTCCGCCGGAGACGGGGGCGGCCTGCGGCCGCCGGGCGGGCTCCGGAGCCGGGCGGCGCGGGGCCGGTGCGGGCTCGGCGAACACCGTGGCCGCAGGCTTGTCTCCGCCCTCCACGGCGCGCACCGCGGCGAGCAGGTCGGCGGCCGTGCCGCTGAGCTTGGAACCGGCCTCGATCGGAGCCTTCTCGGCCTTGCGCCGCTCGATCCGCTCCCGCTCGATGCGCTGCGCGGCCAACTCGGCCTCCGCCTCGGACAGCTGGGCAGCGGCACCCTTCTCGGCCCCGGTTCCGGCCGCCCCGGCCTCAGCCGTCTCGGCCCCGGTTCCGGCCGCCCCGGCCTCAGCCGTCTCGGTCTCGCTTCCGGCGGTCCCGGCCTCAGCCGTCTCGGCTTCGCTTCTGGCCGTCCCGGTGTCGGCTGTCTCGGCCTCGGTCCCGGCCGTCCCGGCCTCAGCCGTCTCCGTCCCGGCCGCTTCCGAGCCAGCCGCCTCCGATTCGGCCACTTCCGACTCAACCGTCTCCGAGCCAGCCGTCTCCGCCCCGGCCCCCTCGGCCCCCTGGGCCGGCTCGACCTGGGCCCCCTCGGCTCCTTCGCGGTCCACGACGGCCGCCGCCGTACCGCCGTCGCCCGCACCGCTCCCGGTGGGCGCGGCTGCCTGCCCCGGCGCCTCCGGGGTGTCCGGCGTCCCCGGCCCGGCCTTCTCCGTGGTCTCCGGCTCCGTGCTCACAGCGTGCTCCAGTCGTGATCGGGATAGCGGTGCACGGGCGCCGACACATCGTCCAGCGCCCGGCAGATCTCGTCAGGAAGACTAAGGGCCTCCACTGACAACGCCGCCGTGAGCTGCTGCGCGTTGCGCGCGCCGACGATCGGCGCGGCCACGCCCGGCCGGTCCCGGACCCAGGCGAGGGCCACCTGCAGCGGGGTGACCGCGAGCCCGTCGGCCGCCGTCGTCACCGCGTCCACGATGCGCGTCGCCGCGTCGTCCAGGTACGGCTCGACGAACGGCGCGAGCTGCTCGGAGGCGCCGCGCGAGTCCGGGGGAGTGGTGTGCCGGTACTTGCCGGTCAGCACCCCGCGGCCCAGCGGCGAGGACGGCAGCAGGCCGACGCCCAGGTCGAGCGCGGCGGGCAGCACCTCGCGCTCCACGCCCCGCTGGAGCAGGGAGTACTCCAGCTGCGTGCTGGCCAGCCGGGTGCGGATGCCCGGCGCCGCGAGCTGCCAGGTGGCCGCCTTGGCGAGCTGCCAGCCGCAGAAGTCGGCCACTCCCGCGTACCGGACGCGGCCGCTGCCGACCGCCAGGTCGAGGGCCTGGAGCGTCTCCTCGAGCGGCGTCAGGGAATCGAAGGCGTGCACGTGCCACACGTCGACGTAGTCCGTGCCGAGGCGGGCCAGGGAGGCGTCGAGGGCGGCGAGGAGATGGCCGCGGGAGCCGTCGACGCGGCGGTCGGGGTCGGGCACGCTGCCCGCCTTGGTGGAGATCACCAGGTCCCGGCGCGGCACCAGCCCGTCCATCAGCCTTCCGAGCAGGTACTCCGCCCCGCCGTCGCCGTACACGTCCGCGGTGTCGACGAGGGTGCCGCCTACCTCCCAGAACGCCTTCAGCATGTCCGCGGCGTCGTGCTCGTCGGTGTCCCGGCCCCAGGTGAGGGTGCCGAGTCCGATGCGGGACACGCGCAGGCCGGTACGGCCGAGATGCCTCTGCTCCATGCTCGCGAGATTACTGGCCAGAACTGCTGCCGTGGGTTGCCTGTGGACAACCCGGACGCCTGCGGGTGCCCGGCTCCGCGGCAGGCCGTGGGACAAGCGCGCGGAACCCGTGGGCACGCCCCCGCCCCGGTGCCCTGCCGTCGGCCCGCACCTCGCGCTAAGGTCTGCCCACAGGGACGTTACTCACGGGTAAGGGGAATCGGTCATGGAGCTCGGGATCAACCTCGGCTACTGGGGTGCCGGAATGGACGGGGACAACCTGGCGGTGGCGCAGGAGGCCGACCGGCTGGGCTTCTCCGTGTGCTGGGCCGCCGAGGCGTACGGCTCCGACGCCGCCACGGTGCTCAGCTGGGTCGCCGCGCAGACCGAACGCATCGACGTCGGCTCGGCCATCTTCCAGATCCCGGCCCGGCAGCCGGCGATGACCGCCATGACGGCGGCGACACTGGACTCCCTGTCCGGCGGCCGGTTCCGGCTCGGCCTCGGCGTCTCCGGTCCACAGGTCTCCGAGGGCTGGTACGGCGTCAAGTTCGACAAGCCGCTGGCGCGCACGCGCGAGTACGTGGAGATCGTCCGCCGGGCGATGACCCGGGAGCGGCTGACGTACGACGGTGCGCACTGGACGCTGCCGCTGCCCGGCGGCCCGGGCAAGCCGATCAAGCTGACCGTGCACCCGCAGCGCGAGCACATCCCGCTGTACATCGCCGCCATCGGCCCGAAGAACCTGGAGCAGACCGGCGAGATCGCCGACGGCGCGCTGCTGATCTTCCCCGCCGCGGAGCACCTCGAGGAGACCACGCTCACCCACCTGCGGGCCGGCCGCGAGAAGGCGGGCAAGACCCTGGACGGGTTCGACGTGTGCCCGACCCTGCCGCTCGCCGTCGGCGACGACAAGGACGTGACCCGCCTCGCCGACACCTTCCGCCCCTACACCGCGCTGTACGTCGGCGGCATGGGCAGCGCCAAGCAGAACTTCTACAACCAGCTCGCGCAGCGCATGGGTTACGAGAAGGAGGCCGCCGAGATCCAGCAGAAGTACCTGTCCGGCGACAAGCAGGGCGCCGCGGCCGCCGTCCCGCACGACCTCATCGACAAGACCACCCTGCTGGGCTCCGTCGACCGCATCGCCGACCGGATGAAGGCCTACGCCGCCGCCGGGGTCACCACCCTCAGCCTCGCCCCCGCCGGCTTCACGCTCGACGAGCGGCTGGCCTCGCTGCGGGCCGGCAGCGAGGCACTGGAGCGCGCCGGTCTCGCCTAGGCCCGTCCGCCACCGGAGGAATTTCCCACGGCCGTGGTGGGGGCTCGGGGGTCTTCCCCGCCACGGCCGTCACGGGGAACAACGCGCGCGGCGCCGCGCGGTTACGACTCCCGCGGTCCTTCTTCCGGCCGAGTCGGCGCGCATCCCCGTCGGGGTTCCCCTCTGTCCGCCTTTGTCCGGATGGTCGCGTACGGCGAGGACAACCGCCGGCACGCCGCGACGCCCTCGCCGGCACCGCGACGGCGGCCGCCGGGTACGCCCGAGCCGGCTCACAGCCAGCCGCGCCGCTTGAACTGGCGATGCAGCAGCACCTCCAGAACGGCCATCAGCGCGATCACCGCCGGATACGACCACACCCAGTGCAGCTCGGGCATGTGGTCGAAGTTCATGCCGTAGATCCCCGCGATCATCGTGGGAACGGCGGCCATCGCCGCCCACGCGGAGATCTTCCGCATGTCGTCGTTCTGCCGCACGCTCGTCTGCGCCAGGTGCGCCGACAGGATGTCCGACACCAGCCGGTCCAGACCGTCCACGGACTCGTTCACGCGCGTGAGGTGGTCGTTCACATCCCGGAAGAACGGCCGCGCCTTGTCGGGCACGAACGGCACGTCACCGCCCGTCTGGCCGACGCCGGCCAGCCGCGTCATCGGCACGGCCAGCGGCCCGGTGGCCCGGCGGAACGTCAGGACCTGCCGCTTGAAGGCGTAGATCCGGGACGCGGTGTTGCGCGAGCCGCCGGTCTCCGGCTGGAAGACCTCCGCCTCCAGCTCGTCCAGGTCGGTCTGCAGCTCCGTCGCCACCTCCAGATAGTGGTCCACGACGGCGTCGGAGACCGCGTACATCACCGCCGTCGGGCCCTTGTCCAGCAGCTCGGGCTCCTGCTCCAGCCGCTGCCGCACCGACGCCAGCTGCGCACCCTCCCCGTGCCGGACGGTCACCACGAACGAGTCACCGACGAAGATCATGATCTCGCCGGTGGACACCGTGTCGCTCTCCGGTTCGTACACGACCGGCTTGAGGACCAGGAACAGTGAGTCGTCGTACACCTCCAGCTTGGGCCGCTGATGCGCCTTGAGCGCGTCCTCGACGGCCAGCGGATGCAGCCCGAACTCCCGGGTGACCAGGTCGAACTCGCGCTCCGACGGCTCGTGCAGCCCGATCCAGACGAATCCGCCCGCCGCCCGGGCCTCGTCGAGCGCGTCGGACAGGTCCTCAGGGCCCTCACTGCGGTGCCCGTGCCGGTATATCGCGCAGTCCACGATCACGCTGCGTATTCTCCCTTCGCCCGCCCACCGCCGCACGGCGGTGAGCACCTACCCTTGCCGCATGCCCACGCTGATCCTCGTAAGGCACGGACGTTCCACCGCCAACACCTCGGGCGTGCTCGCCGGCTGGAGTCCGGACGTCGCCCTGGACGAACGCGGCGCCGCACAGGCCGCCGCGCTGCCGGACCGGCTCGCGGACCTGCCGATCTCCGAGGCGGTCGTCAGCCCGCTCCAGCGCTGCCAGGAGACCGTCCGGCCGCTGCTCGGCGCCCGCCCGGACCTGCGCGTGCACACCGACGAACGGATCGGGGAGTGCCACTACGGCGACTGGACCGGCCGCAAGCTCGCCGAGCTGAAGGACGAGCCGCTGATGGAGGTCGTCCAGGCCCACCCCTCGGCCGCCGCGTTCCCCGGCGGCGAGTCCCTGCGGGCCATGCAGACCCGCGCGGCCGAGGCCGTACGCGAGTGGAACGCGCGCGTGGAGCGCGATCACGGCTCCGACGCCGTCTACCTCATGTGTTCCCACGGTGACATCATCAAGTCCCTCGTCGCCGACGCCCTGGGACTCCATCTCGACCTCTTCCAGCGGATCTCCGTGGATCCGTGTTCCATCACCGCGATCCGCTACACCCGCCTCAGGCCGTACCTCGTTCGCCTCGGCGACACCGGGAACCTCGCTTCCCTCGCCCCGCACGAGGAACCCGCGGAGGGCGACGCACCGGTCGGGGGTGGTGCGGGCGCACCGTGATCGTCGGCCGCAGTAGGGTGAAGCGATCCACACGGTCGCCGATCCGCACGGCCCGCACCGCAGAAACTCTCGAATCCACTGGAGACAGGACGTGTCCCGTCAGGTGTTCCTCTACGACCAGCCGGACCGCTTCGTGGCCGGCACGGTCGGACTGCCCGGGCGCCGTACGTTCTTCCTCCAGGCCACCGCAGGCCCCCGGGTGACCAGCGTGGCCCTGGAGAAGACCCAGGTCGCCGCACTCGCCGAGCGCATGGACGAACTGCTCGACGAGGTCGTACGGCGTAGCGGCGGCAGCGCCGCCGTCCCCGCCGTGGCGCCGTCGGAGATCACCGACTCCGCCCCGCTCGAGGCCCCCGTCGAGGAGGAGTTCCGCGTCGGCACCATGGCCCTGGCCTGGGACGGCGAGGACCAGCGCATGATCGTCGAGGCGCAGGCCCTGGTCGAGCTGGACGCCGACACCGAGGAGGACCTCGCCGAGGCCGAGGAGCGGCTGCTCCAGGACGAGGAGAACGGTCCCCCGATGCTGCGGGTCCGGCTGACCGGCGCGCAGGCCAGGTCCTTCGCCAAGCGCGCTCTCGACGTCGTCAACGCCGGGCGGCCGCCGTGCCCGCTGTGCAGCCTCCCGCTCGATCCGGAAGGACACGTATGTCCGCGTCAGAACGGATACCGTCGGGGAGCGTGACCGCCGCCGACGCGGACCCCGCCGAACTGCTCGCGCGGGGCGAGCTGACCGTGCGCGGCCGCATCCGCGAGGCATCCAACGCGGCGCTGTTCTGCACGGTCGCCCTCGACGGCCGGGAAGCCTCCTGCGTGTACAAACCCGTGGCCGGGGAGCGCCCCCTGTGGGACTTCCCCGACGGCCACCTCGCCGGCCGCGAGGTGGCCGCCTACGAGGTCTCCGAGGCCACCGGCTGGGGGCTCGTCCCGCCCACCGTGCTGCGCGACGGACCGTACGGCGAGGGCATGTGCCAGCTCTGGATCGACGTGGACGCCGAGGCCGAGCTGCTCGCCCTCGTCGACGGCGAGGAACCGGAGCCGGGCTGGAAGGCGATCGGCCTCGCCGAGGTCGGCGAGGGCCGCACGGCGCTGCTCGTGCACGCCGACGACGAACGGCTGCGCCGGCTCGCCGTCCTCGACGCGGTGATCAACAACGCCGACCGCAAGGGCGGCCACCTGCTGCCCACCACCGATGGCAGGCTCTACGGCATCGACCACGGCGTCACCTTCAACGCCGAGAACAAGCTGCGCACCCTGCTGTGGGGCTGGGCCGGGGAACCGCTCACCGCGGAGGCCGCCGGGGTCCTCAAGGCGCTGCGGGACGCCCTGGGCGGACCGCTCGGCGAACGGCTGGCCGGGCTCATCACCGCGGCCGAGATCGACGCCACGCGCGCGCGGGTCGACGCGCTGCTCGACTCCGGCCGGCACCCCGAGCCGAGCGGCGAGTGGCCCGCCATCCCCTGGCCGCCGGTGTGAGCGCGCGCCGGGACACAAGCACACGGCGGCCGGATCCGCAAGAACACCCAACCGGCCATCCGGACCGATCCCGTTCGTATCCGCAGCTCGTGGCCGGTTAGGCTCATGTACATGCATGCCTGGCCCGCTTCCGAGGTCCCCGCCCTGCCTGGTCAGGGCCGCGACCTGAGGATCCACGACACCGCGACCGGCGGCCTCGTCACCCTCGACCCCGGTCCCGTCGCCCGTATCTACGTCTGCGGCATCACGCCGTACGACGCGACCCACATGGGTCACGCGGCGACCTACAACGCGTTCGACCTCGTTCAGCGCGTGTGGCTCGACACCAAGCGGCAGGTCCACTACGTCCAGAACGTCACCGACGTCGACGATCCGCTGCTGGAGCGCGCGGAGCGGGACGGCGTCGACTGGGTCGCCCTCGCCGAGAAGGAGACGGCCCTCTTCCGCGAGGACATGACCGCCCTGCGGATGCTCCCGCCCCAGCACTACATAGGCGCCGTCGAGGCGATACCCGGCATCGTCCCGCTCGTGGAGCGGCTGCGCGAACTCGGCGCCGCCTACGAACTGGAGGGCGACGTCTACTTCTCCGTCGAGTCCGACCCGAACTTCGGCAAGGTGTCGAACCTCGACGCGGCCGCCATGCGGCTGCTGTCCGCCGAACGCGGCGGCGACCCGGACCGCCCGGGCAAGAAGAACCCGCTGGACCCCATGCTCTGGATGGCCGCCCGCGAGGGCGAGCCCAGCTGGGACGGCCGCACCCTCGGCCGGGGCCGGCCCGGCTGGCACATCGAGTGCGTGGCCATCGCCCTCGACCACCTCGGCATGGGCTTCGACGTGCAGGGCGGCGGCTCCGACCTGGCCTTCCCGCACCACGAGATGGGTGCCTCGCACGCCCAGGTGCTCACCGGCGAGTTCCCCATGGCCAAGGCCTACGTGCACGCCGGCATGGTCGCCCTGGACGGCGAGAAGATGTCCAAGTCCAAGGGCAACCTGGTCTTCGTCTCGGCGCTGCGCCGCGACGGCGTGGACCCCGCCGCGATCCGCCTGGCCCTGCTGGCCCACCACTACCGCGCCGACTGGGAGTGGACCGACCAGGTCCTGCGGGACGCCGTCGACCGCCTCGGCCGCTGGCGCGCGGCCGTCTCCCGGCCCGACGGCCCGTCCGCCGACGCGGTCGTGGAGGAGATCCGCGAGGCCCTGGCGAACGACCTGGACGCACCCGCCGCCCTCGCCGCCGTCGACCGCTGGGCGGCCCGCCAGGAGCAGGACGGCGGCACCGACACCGGCGCCACCGGCCAGGTCACGCGAGCGGTGGACGCCCTGCTGGGCGTAGCGCTCTGAGCGCCCCCTGAGGGGCGCCGGCACCACCGTGAAGGGGCGTCTCCCGTGCGGGAGACGCCCCTTCCTCCGTACCGTCAGACCTCCGAGCCGTCCTCGCCGTCGCCCTCGGAACCGTCCGAGGCGTCCGGCTTGGGGGGCTTCGGCGGCCGGCTCCGCCCACCGGGCCCGCCGGGCGCGTCCCGCAGGTACGGGCCGCTGTCCCCGCCGTCCGCCGTCGCGTGCCCGCCGGGAGTCGGCGGGCCGACGTCCCGGCGCCGCAGATACCGCTCGAACTCACGGGCGATGGCCTCGCCCGACGCCTCCGGCAGCTCGGCGGTGTCCCGCGCCTCCTCCAGCGTCTGCACGTACTCGGCGACCTCGCTGTCCTCGGCGGCCAGCTGATCCACGCCCACCTGCCAGGCGCGCGCGTCCTCGGGCAGCTCGCCCTGCGGCACGCGCAGATCCAGCAGATCCTCCAGCCGGTTCAGCAGCGCCAGGGTGGCCTTGGGATTGGGCGGTTGGGAGACGTAGTGCGGGACGGCCGCCCACAGCGACACCGCGGGGACGCCGGCGTGCGCGCACGCCTCCTGGAGAACGCCGACGATGCCGGTCGGGCCCTCGTACTTGGTCTCCTCCAGATCCATGCGCTGGGCCAGATCCGGATCGGACGTCACCCCGCTGACCGGCACCGGACGCGTGTGCGGGGTGTCACCGAGCAGGGCGCCCAGGATGACCACCAGCTCCACGCCCAGCTCGTGCGCGAAGCCGAGCAGCTCGTTGCAGAACGAGCGCCAGCGCATGGACGGTTCGATACCGCGCACCAGCACCAGGTCACGCGGCTTGTCGCCGCCGACCCGGACCACCGAGAGCCGGGTGGTCGGCCACGTGATCTTGCGCACGCCGCCGTCGATGAACACCGTGGGGCGGTTCACCTGGAAGTCGTAGTAGTCCTCGGCGTCCAGCGCCGCGAACACCTCGCCCTTCCACTCGCGCTCCAGATGCGCGACCGCCGCGGAGGCGGCGTCACCGGCATCGTTCCAGCCCTCGAACGCGGCCACCATGACTGGGTCGATCAGCTCGGGAACCCCCTCCAGCTCGATCACCCAGTGCCTCCTTCCGACGTGCCCTCGCTTGACTCACCAACCTTACGGCGTCCGGCGGGGGCGCCCGCAGCCCCCTTGCGCGGGGCAGTGAACGGATCACTGCCCCGATCACCACCGCCGAACACCCCGCGTCCGACTCGGGCGCGCGGCCCGGACCCCGCCCGGCAGGCGGGAGGAGCGGCTCCCCGGCGCAGGGCCCCGGGCACGCGGAAGGGGCGGCTCCTCGGCGGGAGCCGCCCCTTCCGTGCGGATGTCGCGCGGTCGCGGACCACGGGAGCCCGCCGCCCCGGCGGTGCCGGCTCCGGACCCGGTCAGGGAGGGCGGGAGCCGGCCGCCGGGACTACTTCCTGTCGAGCAGGTCCTGGACCTTGGCGCGGACCTCGTCCGTGGCCAGCCCCCGGATGGTCAGCGTGGTGCGGCGGCGCAGCACGTCGTCCGACGTCTCGGCCCACTCGTGGTCGCGGGCCCAGACGACCTGCGCCCAGATCTCCGGGGCGTCGGGGTGGACGCGCTCGGCCAGCGCCGGGTCCTCGTTCGCCAGCCGGGCGATGTCGAAGGCCAGCGAGCCGTAGTGGGTGGCGAGGTGCCTGGCGGTGTCCGCGGACATGCGCGGGCCGGGCGCCGGGTTGTCCACCAGCAGCCGGTGGGCGACCGCGCGCGGGTTGGCCACACCCGGCAGCGGCAGCTTCTTCGGCAGCGAGGAGATCGGCTCGAAGTCGTCACCGAGCGGGTGACCCGGCAGCGCCTCCAGCTTCTGCATCACCGTACGGCCGATGTGCCGGAAGGTCGTCCACTTGCCGCCCGCGACCGACAGCATGCCGCCCTTGCCCTCGGTGACGACGGTCTCGCGCTTGGCCTTGGCGGTGTCGCCGGGGCCGCCCGGCAGCACCCGCAGACCGGCGAAGGCGTAGGTGATCAGCTCGCGCCGCAGCTGCTGGTCCCGGACCGAGAACGCGGCCTCGTCCAGGATCTGCGCTATGTCCTTGTCGTTGACGGACACGTCCGCCGGGTCGCCCTCGTACTCCTCGTCGGTGGTGCCCAGCAGCAGCATGTCCTCCCACGGCAGGGCGAAGGTGATGCGGTACTTGTCGATCGGGGTGGCCAGCGCCGCCTTCCACGGGGAGGTGCGCTTCAGCACCAGGTGCGCCCCCTTGGACAGCCGGATCGACGGCGCCGCGCCCGGGTCCTCCATCCGGCGCAGGTGGTCCACCCAGGGACCGGTCGCGTTCAGCACGAGACGGGCGTTGACGCCGAACTCGTCGCCGGACGTCCGGTCCTTCAGGTCGGCACCCGTCACCCGGCCCCCGGTGAAGCGCAGGCCGGTGACCTCGGCGTGGTTGAGCACGACCGCGCCCGACTCGACGGCCGCGCGGACCGTCATCAGCGCCATGCGCGCGTCGTTCATCTGGTCGTCGCCGTACACGGCCACGGCCTTGAGGTTCTCGGTGCGCAGCTCGGGAACGTCCTGCGCCGCCTTGGCGGGGGAGAGCAGGTGACCGACGCCGTCACCGAACGCGGAGAGCGCGGAGTAGGCGAAGACGCCCGCGCCGAGCTTCGCCGCGCCGTGCGGCCCGCCCTTGTACACGGGGAGGTAGAAGGTGAGCGGGTTCGCCAGGTGGGGGGCCACCTGACGGGAGACCGCACGACGCTCGAAGTGGTTCTCCGCCACCAGCTTCACCGCGCCGGTCTGCAGGTAGCGCAGACCGCCGTGGAGCAGCTTGGAGGAGGCGGAGGAGGTGGCGCCGGCGAAGTCGCCGGCGTCGACCAGCGCCACCCTGAGCCCGGCCTGCGCGGCGTGCCAGGCGGTGGAGATGCCCAGGATGCCGCCGCCGATCACAAGAAGGTCGTACGACGCCTTGGAGAGCTGCTCCCTGGTCTCGGCCCGGCTCGGGTTCGAGCCGGAGGCCGGGTGCGTCCCCAGGGCAGGCACGGACTGCAGGGTGGACTGACTGGTCATGTCGGGTACTTACTCCTCGTCAGAGCTGTCTGAGCCGGCTGTCGCGCCGCTCAGCTCTCGTCGTCGAGCCAGCCCATGGACCGCTCGACGGCCTTGAGCCAGTTCTTGTACTCACGGTCGCGGGTCTCCGCGTCCATGCGGGGGGTCCACTCGGCGGCCCGGCGCCAGTTGGCGCGCAGGTCGTCGGTGCTGTTCCAGAAGCCGACGGCGAGACCGGCGGCGTAGGCGGCGCCGAGGCAGGTGGTCTCGGCGACCATCGGGCGCACCACGGGTGCGTCGAGGACGTCGGCGAGCGTCTGCATCAGCAGGTTGTTGGCGGTCATGCCGCCGTCGACCTTCAGCGTCACCAGCTCGTCGCCGGAGTCCTTGACCATGGCGTCGGCGATCTCCCGGGTCTGCCAGGCCGTGGCCTCCAGGACGGCGCGCGCGAGGTGCGCCTTGGTCACGTACCGGGTGAGACCGGCGATCACACCGCGGGCGTCGGAACGCCAGTGCGGGGCGAACAGGCCGGAGAAGGCCGGCACGAAGTAGGCGCCGCCGTTGTCCTCGACCGAGAGGGCGAGCGTCTCGATCTCGGCGGCGGTGGAGATCAGGCCCATCTGGTCGCGCATCCACTGCACCAGCGAGCCGGTGACCGCGATCGAGCCCTCCAGCGCGTACACCGTCGGCTGGTCGCCGATCTTGTAGCCGACGGTGGTCAGCAGACCGGCGTAGGAGTTGATGATCTTGGAGCCGGTGTTCATCACCATGAAGGTGCCGGTGCCGTAGGTCGACTTGGTCTCGCCCTCGGAGAAGCAGGTCTGGCCGAACAGGGCCGCCTGCTGGTCGCCGAGCGCGGAGGCGACGGGGACGCCGCCGAGCAGTTCGCCGAGCTTGCCGCCGGTGACCTCGCCGTAGACCTCGGCGGAGGAGCGGATCTCGGGGAGGATCTGCAGCGGCACGCCGATGGACTCGGCGATCTTCGGGTCCCACGCCATGGTGTGCAGGTTCATCAGCATGGTGCGGGAGGCGTTGGTGACGTCGGTGACGTGCTTGCCGCCGTTGACGCCGCCGGTCAGGTTCCAGATGACCCAGCTGTCCATGGTGCCGAACAGGATGTCGCCGGCCGCGGCGCGCTCCTGCAGGCCGTCGACGTTCTCCAGCAGCCAGCGGGCCTTGGGCCCGGCGAAGTAGGAGGCGAGCGGCAGACCGGTCTCGCGGCGGAAGCGGTCCTGGCCGACGTTGCGGCCCAGCTCGCGGCAGAGGGCGTCGGTGCGGGTGTCCTGCCAGACGATGGCGTTGTGGACGGGCTCACCGGTGTTCTTGTCCCACAGCACGGTGGTCTCGCGCTGGTTGGTGATGCCGATGGCCTTGATGTCGTCGCGGGTGATGCCGGCCTTCTCGATGGCTCCGGCGACGACTTCCTGGACGTTGGTCCAGATCTCGTTGGCGTTGTGCTCGACCCAGCCCGGCTTCGGGAAGATCTGCTCGTGCTCCTTCTGGTCGACGGAGACGATCCGGCCGTCCCGGTCGAAGACGATGCAGCGCGAGGAGGTCGTGCCCTGGTCGATCGCCGCGATGAACGGGCCTGTGGTGTGGGCGTCGGTCACTTTGTGCTCCTGAAAGATCCGTGGTGAGAGGGCGGTACGTACGGCGCGTGCGCGAAAGCCGCGGTGCTTCTCAGGCGAATGCGACGTTGTAGATGCCTGCAGCGATGGCGCCGCCGACCAGCGGGCCGACCACCGGGATCCAGGCGTAGCTCCAGTCGGAACCGCCCTTGTTGGGCAGGGGCAGCAGGGCGTGCACGATGCGCGGGCCGAGGTCACGGGCCGGGTTGATCGCGTAGCCCGTCGGGCCGCCGAGCGAGAGGCCGATGGACACCACCACGAGCGAGGTGATCAGGCCGCCCAGGATGCCCAGGCCGTTGCCCGAGTCGTTGAGGCCCTGCGTGAGGACCGCGAGGATCAGCACCACGGTGCCGATGATCTCCGTGGCCAGGTTCTGCACCACGTTCCGGATCTCCGGACCGGTGGAGAAGATGCCGAGGACCGGTCCGGCGCCCTTCTCCTGGGCCTCGACGGCCTTGGCCGTGGTGGCCTGCGCGCCGGGGCCGCCGACGATCTCCTTGTCGGTCAGGTGCGCGTGGAACTGGCCGTAGTAGGCCACCCAGACCAGGGCCGCACCGATCATCGCGCCCAGCAGCTGGCCGGCGAAGTAGATCGGAACGTTGGTCCAGGAACCGTCCTTGATGGCCAGAGCGACCGTGACGGCGGGGTTGAGGTGGGCACCGGAGAGAGGTGCGGATATATAGACCGCCGTCATGACGGCGAAGCCCCACCCGAAGGCGATGGCGAGCCAGCCGGCGTTTCGGGCCTTGGAGGCCTTGAGCGTCACGGCGGCGCAGACGCCGCCGCCGAGCAGGATGAGTATGGCGGTACCGATGGTCTCGCCGATGAAGATGTCGGAGCTGGACACCCGCGACTCCTTTGTCCTTCGTCCAGGGGTAGCCGAACCCCGGGTCCCTCCGGGGGTCTGGCGCCCTCAGGGGGTGAGAGCGATGAGCTGGCCCTTGGCGTTGTCACACTCTAACGCGTATTGCCGGTAGGTGTTCGACAATGCCGACCGATGGACGGGAGTCTTGCTTCGGCGTTACGCGTGCGTCAAGAGTTCTGTTATCGAATGCAGGATCGTTATTGATCGCCGCCGACTATCGATCTTCACCGTTCTTCATCACCTGACGTACCTTCTCGCCCTGTATGTCCATTTCAGGGTAGGGCGAGGACCGGAACGCCGCCCGGCGTCCCGGTCCTGCCTCTCGGGCCTGTCCTCAGAAGCGGCCGGCGCCCAGATCCCTGGACACCGCCCGGGCGCAGTCGCGCACCGCGGCGATCAGCTCGGGGCGCAGCTCGCCCTCCCGGCACAGCCGTTCCACGGCCCCGGTGATGCCCACCGCGCCCACCGGCATCCGGCGCCGGTCGTGGATGGGCGCGGCGATCGACGCCACCCCCTGCCAGGTCTCCTCCACGTCGGCCGCGTAACCACGCGCGCGCGTGACGTCCAGGAGGTGCTCGAAGTCGACCCCGTCGCACACCGTGCGATCCGTGAAGGGCTTCCGTTCGGTCTCCAGCGCCTCGCTGTGCGCCACCGGGTCGTACGCCGAGAGCACCTTGCCGAGCGCGGTGGAGTGCAGCGGCTGCATGGCCCCGATCTCCAGCACCTGCCGGCTGTCGTCCGGCCGGAAGACGTGGTGCACGATCAGCACGCCCTGCTGGTGCAGGACACCCAGGTGCACGCTCTCCCCGCTGGAGCGGGCCAGGTCGTCGGTCCACACCAGGGCCCGCGCCCGCAGCTCGTGCACGTCCAGGTAGGTGGTGCCCAGGCGCAGCAGCTCGGCACCCAGCTGGTAGCGCCCTGAGGCGTCGTCCTGCTCCACGAACCCCTCCTGCTGGAGGGTGCGCAGGATGCCGTGGGCGGTGCCCTTGGCGAGACCCAGCGACGAGGCGATGTCCGACAGGCCGAGCCGTCGTTCGCCGCCCCCGAGCAGTCGCAGCATCGCGGCCGCCCGTTCGAGCGACTGGATGTTCCGTGCCATCGCCGTCCTGCCTCCGTCCCCTTCGACTGCCGGCGAACGCCGGCCCGCGCCGTCCCCGCGGTGCCGACCCCGTCGCACACCGCAGTACGTCGCATGCCGCCGTTCGGCAATGTCGAACACTACCGGTCCATGTCGACCACCCGCTAATGGTCGGTCGACTCCTGTTACATCACACGCGACCCAAGCGCGGCGCGAGGGCCACCCGAGTCCGCCTCGTGGACGCCGCTGCCCATCCAAGCCCACTCCCGGTTACGCTGGCGCCGTGCGGCATCACCGCCCGTCAGGGCAACCGCATAGCCGACAGCCGTCGCACTCCAGGGAGCCCCTTCATGGCCTCGTCGCCAACGTCCCCCTCCGCCGACAGCCGGACCCGTGTGTCCGCGCTCCGAGAGGCCCTCGCCACCCGCGTGGTGGTCGCCGACGGGGCCATGGGCACCATGCTCCAGGCCCAGGAGCCCACCCTCGACGACTTCCAGCAGCTCGAAGGCTGCAACGAGATCCTCAATCTCACCCGCCCCGACATCGTCCGCTCCGTCCACGAGGCGTACTACGCCGTGGGCGTCGACTGCGTCGAGACCAACACCTTCGGGGCCAACCACTCCGCGCTCGGCGAGTACGACATCCCCGAACGCGTCCACGAGCTGTCCGAGGCCGGCGCCCGGGTCGCCCGCGAGGTCGCCGACGAGTTCACCGCCAAGGACGGCCGCCCCCGCTGGGTCCTCGGCTCCATGGGCCCCGGCACCAAACTCCCCACCCTCGGCCACGCCCCCTACACCACCCTGCGCGACGCCTACCAGCGCAACGCCGAGGGCCTCATCACCGGCGGCGCCGACGCGCTGCTCGTGGAGACCACGCAGGACCTGCTGCAGACCAAGGCCGCCGTCCTCGGCGCACGGCGCGGCCTCGACGCCCTCGGCCTCGACGCGCCCGTCATCGTGTCGGTGACCGTGGAGACCACGGGCACCATGCTCCTCGGCTCCGAGATCGGCGCGGCCCTCACCGCCCTGGAACCCCTCGGCATCGACATGATCGGCCTGAACTGCGCCACCGGCCCGGCCGAGATGAGCGAGCACCTGCGCTACCTCGCCCGCAACGCCCGCATCCCGCTGTCCTGCATGCCCAACGCGGGCCTGCCCGTCCTCGGCAAGGACGGCGCCCACTACCCGCTGACCGCGCCCGAGCTGGCCGACGCCCAGGAGACCTTCGTCCGCGAGTACGGCCTCTCGCTCGTCGGCGGCTGCTGCGGCACCACCCCCGAACACCTGCGGCAGGTCGTCGAACGCGTCCGGGGTGCCGCCCCCACCGCCCGCGACCCGCGCCCCGAAGCGGGCGCCGCCTCCCTCTACCAGTCCGTCCCCTTCCGGCAGGACACCTCCTACCTGGCCATCGGCGAGCGCACCAACGCCAACGGCTCCAAGAAGTTCCGCGAGGCCATGCTGGAAGGCCGCTGGGACGACTGCGTGGAGATGGCGCGCGAGCAGATCCGCGAGGGCGCGCACCTGCTCGACCTGTGCGTCGACTACGTCGGCCGCGACGGCGTCGCCGACATGGAGGAACTCGCCGGCCGCTTCGCCACCGCCTCCACCCTGCCCATCGTGCTGGACTCCACCGAGGTCGACGTCATCCGGGCCGGCCTGGAGAAGCTGGGCGGCCGCGCGGTGATCAACTCGGTGAACTACGAGGACGGCGACGGCCCCGACTCCCGGTTCGCCAAGGTCACCAGGCTGGCCCAGGAACACGGCGCCGCCCTGATCGCGCTGACCATCGACGAGGAGGGCCAGGCCCGCACCCCCGAGAAGAAGGTCGAGATCGCCGAACGGCTGATCGACGACCTGACCGGGAACTGGGGCATCCGCGAGGAGGACATCCTCGTCGACACCCTGACCTTCACAATCTGCACCGGCCAGGAGGAGTCCCGCGGCGACGGCGTCGCCACCATCGAGGCGATCCGCGAGCTGAAGAGGCGCCACCCGGCCGTACAGACCACCCTGGGCCTGTCGAACATCTCGTTCGGCCTGAACCCGGCCGCCCGCATCCTGCTGAACTCCGTCTTCCTGGACGAGTGCGTCAAGGCGGGCCTCGACTCGGCCATCGTGCACGCCTCCAAGATCCTGCCGATCGCCCGGTTCAGCGAAGAAGAGGTCCGCACGGCCCTGGACCTCATCTACGACCGCCGTGCGGAGGGCTACGACCCGCTGCAGAAGCTGATGGCCCTGTTCGAGGGCGCGACGGCGAAGTCGCTGAAGGCCGGCAAGGCCGAGGAGCTGGCGGCGCTGCCGCTGGAGGAGCGGCTGAAGCGGCGGATCATCGACGGCGAGAAGAACGGCCTGGAGGCGGACCTGGACGCCGCCCTGCAGGACCGCCCCGCCCTCGACATCGTCAACGAGACCCTGCTCGACGGCATGAAGGTCGTCGGTGAGCTGTTCGGCTCCGGCCAGATGCAGCTGCCGTTCGTCCTGCAGTCAGCCGAGGTCATGAAGACCGCCGTCGCCCACCTCGAGCCGCACATGGAGAAGTCGGACGCCGAGGGCAAGGGCACGATCGTGCTGGCGACCGTCCGCGGCGACGTGCACGACATCGGCAAGAACCTCGTCGACATCATCCTCTCCAACAACGGCTACAACGTCGTCAACCTCGGCATCAAGCAGCCCGTCTCCGCGATCCTGGAGGCCGCCGAGGAGCACCGGGCCGACGTCATCGGCATGTCCGGACTCCTGGTGAAGTCCACGGTGATCATGAAGGAGAACCTGGAGGAGCTGAACCAGCGCGGCCTCGCCGTCCGCTTCCCGGTCATCCTCGGCGGCGCCGCCCTGACCCGCGCCTACGTCGAACAGGACCTGCACGAGATCTACGAGGGCGAGGTCCGCTACGCCCGCGACGCCTTCGAGGGCCTGCGCCTGATGGACGCCCTCATCGGCGTCAAGCGGGGCGTGCCGGGCGCCAAGCTGCCCGAACTCAAGCAGCGACGGGTCCGCGCCACCGCCGCCGTCGAGGTCGAGGAGCGCCCGCAGGAGGGCCACGTCCGCTCCGACGTCGCCGTCGACAACCCCGTCCCCACCCCGCCCTTCCTCGGCACCCGCGTCATCAAGGGCATCCAGCTCAAGGAGTACGCGAGCTGGCTGGACGAGGGCGCACTGTTCAAGGGCCAGTGGGGACTCAAGCAGGCCCGCACCGGCGAGGGGCCGACGTACGAGGAACTGGCCGAGACCGAGGGCCGCCCCCGGCTGCGCGGACTGCTCGACCGGCTCCAGACCGAGAACCTGCTCGAAGCGGCCGTCGTCTACGGCTACTTCCCCTGCGTGTCCAAGGACGACGACCTGATCATCCTGGACGACCGGGGCAACGAGCGCACCCGCTTCACCTTCCCGCGCCAGCGCCGCGGCCGCCGCCTGTGCCTGGCCGACTTCTTCCGCCCGGAGGAGTCGGGGGAGCAGGACGTGGTCGGCTTCCAGGTCGTCACCGTCGGCTCGCGCATCGGCGAGGAGACCGCCAAGCTCTTCGAGGCCAACGCCTACCGCGACTACCTCGAACTGCACGGCCTGTCCGTCCAGTTGGCCGAAGCGCTCGCCGAGTACTGGCACGCCCGGGTCCGCGCCGAACTCGGCTTCGCCGGCGAGGACCCGGCCGGCATCGAGGACATGTTCGCCCTGAAGTACCGGGGCGCCCGCTTCTCCCTCGGCTACGGCGCCTGCCCCGACCTGGAGGACCGCGCGAAGATCGCCGACCTGCTCCAGCCCGAGCGGATCGGCGTCCGGCTGTCCGAGGAGTTCCAGCTGCACCCCGAGCAGTCCACGGACGCCATCGTGATCCACCACCCGGAGGCGAAGTACTTCAACGCCCGCTGAGCCCTCCGGGGGCGTCGCGGGCCCGACCGGGGGCGCCCTGACCGGGCCGCCCTGATCCTGACGGGGCGCCCACACGCCGGGACGGGGCGTACGCGTGTGCGGAGCGCAGACGGCCCCGGCTCCGCGGCACGGGTGCGCCGGGGCACGTCGCGCGGTCCGCGACGCGCCCGGGACCCATGGCGCCCTCGGCCGACCCGCAGCGACGGGGGCGGCCGCCTGAGGCCCCTGGCCTGCGACGGAAGGCGTCCGCCGCGCCGGGACCCCGGCCGGCGGCTGACGCTCACCGCGATGTGACCGCGGCCATGGGTGACAAACGAGGCGCTTCGGGCGCCGGAGACGTACACTGGTCGGTCCACTGCAGGCCGGTTCCCCGCCCGGGAACCGGCCTGATCGTCCCTCAAGGAGGTGCGCCGGATGACCAGCACGGTCCCCGCGCTCGGAACCCGAACGGCCGAAGGCTCCGCCCTGCAGGCGGTGCTCCTCGACATGGACGGCACCCTCGTCGACACCGAGGGCTTCTGGTGGGATGTCGAGGTCGAGGTCTTCGCCGCCCTCGGTCACGCCCTGGACGAGTCCTGGCGGCACGTCGTGGTGGGCGGCCCCATGACCCGCAGCGCCGGCTTCCTCATCGAGGCCACCGGCGCCGACATCACGCTCGCCGAACTCTCCGTGCTGCTCAACGACGGTTTCGAGGACCGCATCGGCCGCACCCTGCCGCTGATGCCGGGCGCCGCCCGGCTGCTCGCCGAACTCCACGAACACGCCATCCCCACCGCCCTGGTCTCCGCCTCCCACCGGCGCATCATCGACCGCGTGCTCACCGTGCTGGGCCCTCACCACTTCGACCTGTCCGTCGCCGGAGACGAGGTCTCCCGCACGAAGCCCTTCCCGGACCCCTATCTGCTCGCCGCCGCCAAGCTGGGTGCGGATCCGGCCAGATGCGCCGTCGTCGAGGACACCGCCACCGGCGTCGCCGCCGCCGAGGCCGCGGGCTGCCGGGTGGTCGCCGTCCCCTCCATCGCCCCCATCACGCCGGCCGAGGGACGCACCGTCGTCACCTCCCTGGAAGAGGTCGACCTGGCATTTCTCCGCGGGCTGATGACGGAAATGCGCTAGCCGTTCACCCAGCGTGCCAAACCCATTGGCAGGGTTGGACAAATTTCCGGGAGAGTACACCCCCGTGGAATTCCGAGGCGGTCGCCCGGCCGAAATTCCACTGACTCCCCGCACAGTTGGATGTGTGACGTTCCCCACTCCGACGGGCCTCGACAACGTTGCCCGGCTGTGCTGATCCACCCCGTTCGGCCTCGTTCGCCGGGCCCTTGTGTCCCGATTGATGGGAACCTGCACTAATCCTGCCGCTGCCGGTTTTCCGGTGCGTCCACACCCGGTTCCCCTGCGTGATGGGGGCTCAACTCACGCGCCTGTGAACCCTCGTGCGCGCGCGGACTAATCTCATCGCGAGAACATCGCCGCAACCCCCCGCGATCCGCCGCACCACCCCTGCATGGCGGTTACACGGACCCGAACAGCTCTGGAGAAACTCCCGCATGAACCGTAAGACTTTGGTGCTGCCGGCGGTGGCCGGCCTGCTCACCCCGGTTCTCGCCGCGTGCGGCGGATCCGACAGCGGGAGCAAGAGCGGCGACGCCATCGTCGTCGGCACCACGGACCGGTTCACCGCCACCTCGGACGCCCCCGCGCCCCTCGACCCGGCCTACGCCTACGACGTCGGCACCTGGAACATCCTGCGCCAGAGCGTGCAGACGCTGATGGCCCAGCCCAAGGGCGAGGGCGACCCCGTCCCGGACGCCGCCGAGAGTTGCGCCTTCACCGACAGCGGCAGCGAGCGCTACGCCTGCAAGCTGCGTGAGGATCTGAAGTTCTCCGACGGCGACCCGGTGACCGCCGCGGACGTCAAGTACTCCATCGAGCGTGCGCTGCGCATCAACGCCGACAGCGGTGTCTCCGCCCTGCTGAACACGATCGACACGATCGAGACCCAGGGCGACCGCGAGGTCATCTTCCACCTCAAGACGGCCGACGCCACCTTCCCGTACAAGCTGTCCACTCCGGTCGCGGGCATCGTCAGCCCGAAGAACTACCCGAAGAACAAGCTGCGCGACGGCTTCGAGGTGGACGGCTCCGGCCCGTACACCTTCAAGGCCGACGTCAAGGACGACGCGATCGTCAGCGCCACCTTCACCAAGAACCCCTCGTACAAGGGCAGCGTGACGGTGAACAACAGCGCGGTCGAACTGCGCGCCTTCCAGGACGCGGACGCCATGGGCGCCGCGGTCGACAAGGGCGACATCGACGTCATGACCCGCACCATGGCGCCCGCGCAGATCCAGAAGCTGGACGCCGGCTCCGACAAGCAGGTCGACCTGGTCGACATGCCGGGCCTCGAGATCCGCTACCTGGCCTTCAACACCGACGCGCCCACCGTGAAGGACAAGGCCGTACGCCAGGCCATGGCCCAGCTCATCAACCGCGGCGAGCTGGTCTCCAAGGTCTACGGCACCCAGGCCGAACCGCTGTACTCGCTGGTCCCGGCGACCGTCACCGGCCACTCCAACTCGTTCTTCAACAAGTACGGCAACCCCAGCGCCGCCAAGGCCAAGGGCCTGCTCGACAAGGCCGGCATCACCACCCCGGTCAAGCTGACCCTGCACTACACCACCGACCACTACGGCTCGGCCACCAAGCAGGAGTTCGAAATCCTGCAGAAGCAGCTCAACGGCAGCGGCCTGTTCGACGTCTCCCTCCAGGGCCACCCCTGGGCCACCTTCCGCCCCGCGGAGCAGAAGGGCCAGTACGACGTCTACGGCATGGGCTGGTTCCCCGACTTCCCGGACGCCGACAACTTCCTCGCGCCCTTCCTGGACAAGGACAACTTCCTCGGCTCGCCGTACAACAACAGCACGATCCAGCACTCCCTGATCCCGCAGTCCCGCCGCTCCGCCGACCGCCTCGGCGCCGCCAACAGCCTGACGGAGATCCAGGACCTCGTCGCCGACGACGTCCCCGTCCTGCCGCTGTGGCAGGGCAAGCAGTACGTCGCCGCACGGGACGACATCACGGGCGTCGCCTACGCCCTCAACTCCTCCTCGACGCTGCAGCTGTGGGAGCTCGGCCGCGGAGTGAGCGGCTGACACCGGCACGACGAAGGGCGCCCCTCCCCATCCGGGAGGGGCGCCCTTCGGCGTACCGGCACCTGTCACAAGGCCCACCGCGCGCCGCCGTCCGGCGCGGGGCCCCCCAGCGAACCCGACCCCGAGCAGGGCCTGCCGCACGTCAGGTCCGGGGCAGAGGGTGCCCGGCGCCGTGAGACCTACTGCGCGCCCGGGCGCACCAGGCCGCTCTCGTACGCGTACACCGCGGCCTGCACACGGTCCCTGAGACCCAGTTTGGTGAGCACGTGACCCACGTGGGTCTTCACCGTCGTCTCGCTGACGAACAGGTCCGCCGCGATCTCCGCGTTGGACAGCCCGCGCGCCACCAGCTTCAGCACCTCCACCTCACGGTCGGTGAGGGTGTGCAGGGTGTCCGGCACCGGCTCCTCGCCCGAGGGCAGATGCGTGGCGTACTTGTCCAGCAGGCGGCGGGTGATGCTCGGCGCGAGCAGGGCCTCGCCGGCCGCCACGACCCGGATCGCCTGCACCAGCTCGTCGGCGGGCGCGTCCTTCAGCAGGAAGCCGCTGGCCCCCGCCCGCAGCGCCTCCACCACGTACTCGTCCAGGTCGAACGTGGTCAGCACGAGCACCTTGGCCGGACCGTCCCGCCCGGGACCGGTGATCTGCCGGGTGGCCTCGACCCCGTCCATCCGCGGCATCCGGATGTCCATGAGCACGACGTCCGGCTGCAGGGCCCGCACCTGGTCCAGGGCCTGCAGACCGTCACCGGCCTCGCCGACGACCGCGATGTCCTGCTCGGCCTCCAGAATCATGCGGAACCCGGTACGCAGCAGCGGCTGGTCGTCGACCAGTAGGACGCGGATGGCCACGTGACACTCCTTCGCTAGTCCGGCCCCATTCTGCACTGCGCCCCTTTCCCGGTTTGCCCCCGGGGCACGGGCACTGCGCCGGCCTGCGGGGGCGGCTCACCCGGCGGCGGAACCGGGCGCCCGGAGGGGCAGCGGGTAGGGCGGGGGAGTGCCGCCGAACTCCGGGCAGTGCGCCTGGTGGTCGCACCAGCCGCACAGCTTGGTCGGCCGGGGCCGCCAGACCCCCGTCTCCGTGGCCTGCCTGATGGCCTCCCACAGCGCGTGCAGCTTCCGCTCCACCCGCTCCAGATCGGCGAGGACGGGGTCGTACGTCAGCACGTCCCCGCTGCCGAGGTAGACCAGCTGGAGCCGGCGCGGGATCACCCGCTTCAGCCGCCACACGACCAGGGCGTAGAACTTCATCTGGAACAGGGCGCCCTCGGCGTACTCCGGCCGGGGGGCCTTCCCCGTCTTGTAGTCGACGATCCGCACCTCGCCGGTCGGCGCCACGTCCACCCGGTCGATGATCCCGCGCAGCCGCAGCCCCGACTCCAGCTCGGCCTCCACGAACAGCTCCCGCTCGGCCGGCTCCAGCCGCGTGGGGTCCTCCAGCGTGAACCAGCGCTCCACGAGCCGCTCGGCCTCCTCCAGCCAGCGCGCCAGGCGTTCGCCCTCCGGATCGCCCGCGAACAGCTCGGTCAGCTCCGGCCGGCTCTCGCGCAGCCGGTCCCACTGCCCCGGCACGAGCGCCTTGGCCCGCGGCGCGGTCCGCTCCTCGGCGGGCGCGTCGAACAGCCGCTCCAGCACGGCGTGCACCAGCGTCCCCCGGGTCGCGGCCTCGCTCGGCTTCTCCGGCAGCCGGTCGATCACCCGGAAGCGGTACAGCAACGGACACTGCATGAAGTCACTGGCCCGGGAGGGCGACAACGAGCTGGGCGCGACGGCCACCCGACCCGCGCCGGCCGTTTCCCCGCGGGTCGTGGCGTCCGTGGCGTCCGGGGCCGAGCCGGCCGTTTCCCCGCCGGCCGTGTCGTCCGCGCTCGCCGCGGCATCCGGGGTCGCCTCACCGGCGGTGGCCGCAGCTGCCCCCGGCTCCGGGACCGCGGGCGTCGAGGGGCCCGGTGGGGTCGCCCCGGCGGGCCGCTCCGGTGCGACCGGCGTGGGCTGTGACGGGACCGCCGGGTCCGTCCGCGGGCCCGCGCCCGCGAGCGCGTCCGCGTCGCCCGGCAGGGCCCCCGCCTCCTCGATGCTGCTGTCCATGACCACAGACCTTACGGCCCACCACCGACAGTGACCCGGTCGCCGCCCGCATCGGCCGCGCGACCGCGGGGCAAACACAGGGGGTGCCGGGGCGAAACGTGCCGCCACGGCCGCATACCATCGACCAGAGACCCTTCCGCCCGGGCAGGTGCGGAAGACGCTTCGAACGAGGGGACACCGTGGACGTGAGCGGCGGAAGCGGGCAGCCACGGTCGGGCGACGACGAGCCGGCCGGGCAGCCCGCGGGTCCTACGGCCCCGGCGACCGGCCCCACCGACCACCGCGGGCCCGACCCCGCACGCCACGAGGAACCGGCACCCCCGCAGGAGCCGCCCCCCGCGGACCGGGATCCGGACGGCGACGACGACACCCCGCCGGTCACCCACCGCCCGCAGCCCGGCCGCACCGATCCGGCCGACCTCAGCGACACTCCCACCGGCACCGGCACCGGCACCGGCACCGGCACCGGCACCGGCACCGCCCCCCACCCCGGCCACCACGACCAGGCCGGCCACCCCGACCACCGCTCCCTCGCCCACTCCGGCATCGCCAAGGGCGAGCCGCCCCGGCCGCGGCCCAAAGAACCCGGCGGCGGCATCCTCATGGGCCGCCCCTTCGGCGTCCCCGTCTACGTGGCCCCCAGCTGGTTCCTCGTCGCCGCCCTGATCACCTGGGTCTTCGGCGGCCAGCTCGACCGCGTGCTGCCCGAGCTCGGCGCCGCCCGCTACCTGGTCTCCCTCTTCTTCGCGGTCGCCTTCTACGCCTCCGTCCTGGTCCACGAGCTGGCCCACACGGTCGCCGCCATCCGCTTCAAGCTCCCGGTCCGCCGCATCCAGCTCCAGTTCTTCGGCGGCGTCTCCGAGATCGAGAAGGAGGCCGAGACCCCGGGCCGCGAATTCGTCCTGGCCTTCGTCGGACCGCTGCTCTCCCTCGTCCTGGCCGGCCTGTTCTACCTCGCCATGAAGCCCGTCGAGGCCGGCACCGTCCCCGGCGTGCTGCTGGCCGGACTGATGGTCTCCAACCTCATCGTCGCCGTCTTCAACCTCCTGCCCGGCCTGCCCCTGGACGGCGGCCGCATGCTCCGCGCCGTCGTCTGGAAGCTCACCGGCAGGCCGATGAGCGGCACCGTCGCCGCCGCCTGGGTCGGCCGCGCCCTCGCCGTCAGCGTCCTGATCGGGCTGCCCCTGCTCAACCAGTCCGGCGCCCTCGGCGGCGGCGAGGACACCGGCGGCATGGACACCGTCACCGACGCCCTGCTCGCCGCCATCCTCGCCGCGATCATCTGGACCGGCGCCGGCAACAGCCTGCGCATGGCCCGGCTGCGCGAACACCTCCCCGAACTGCGCGCTCGCAACCTGACCCGGCGGGCCGTACCGGTCGAGACCGACACCCCCCTCTCCGAGGCCCTGCGCCGCGCCAACGCCGCCGGCGCCCGCGCCCTCGTCGTCGTCGACGCCGACGGCCACCCCCTCTCCCTGGTCCGTGAGGCCGCCATCGTCGGCGTACCCGAACACCGCCGGCCCTGGGTGGCCGTCAGCGGCCTCGCCCAGGACCTGACCGACGGCATGCGCGTCTCCGCCGAGCTCGCCGGCGAGGCACTGCTGGACACCCTGCGCGCCACCCCCGCCACCGAGTACCTGGTCGTCGAGGAGACCGGCGAGATCTACGGCGTCCTGTCCGCCGCGGACGTCGAACGCGCCTTCGTGAAGGCCATGGCCAGGCCCACCGCTTAGTGGTCGGCGGCCCCGGCAAAGGCCGGTAGTCTGTTCACATGTCCGAACCGACCGGTGCCGCCCGCAGGCGCGGGCCCTTCAAGGTCGGGGACCAGGTACAGCTGACCGACCCCAAGGGCCGCCACTACACGTTCACGCTCGAAGCCGGGAAGAACTTCCACACCCACAAGGGCTCCTTCCCGCACGACGAACTGATCGGCGCTCCCGAGGGCAGCGTTGTCCGCACCACCGGCAACGTCGCCTACCTCGCGCTGCGCCCCCTGCTCCCCGACTACGTCCTGTCCATGCCCCGCGGGGCGGCCGTCGTCTACCCCAAGGACGCGGGGCAGATCCTGGCCTTCGCCGACATCTTCCCCGGCGCCCGCGTCGTGGAGGCGGGCGTCGGCTCCGGCTCGCTCAGCAGCTTCCTGCTGCGGGCCATCGGCGACCAGGGCATGCTGCACTCCTACGAGCGCCGCGAGGACTTCGCGGAGATCGCGCAGCAGAACGTGGAGCGCTACTTCGGCGGCCCGCACCCCGCCTGGCGGCTCACCGTCGGCGACCTCCAGGACAACCTGTCGGACACCGACGTCGACCGCGTCATCCTGGACATGCTCGCCCCCTGGGAGTGCCTGGAGGCCGTCTCCAAGGCGCTCGTCCCCGGCGGCATCCTCTGCTGCTACGTGGCCACCACCACCCAGCTCGCCCGGACCGTGGAATCCATCCGGGAGATCGGCTGCTTCAACGAGCCGACCGCCTGGGAGACCATGATCCGCAACTGGCACATCGAGGGCCTGGCCGTCCGCCCCGACCACCGGATGATCGGCCACACCGGCTTCCTGCTCACCGCCCGCCGCCTCGCGGACGGCGTCGAGCCGCCCATGCGCCGCCGCCGCCCCGCCAAGGGCGCCTACGGCGAGGACTACGCCGGACCCAACGCCGACGGCGGCACCGCCCGCTGACCGGCCCCCACACGTGACAACGTGACAGCGCCGTGGCCGAGTTCCCGCCGACCCGTGGGAACTCGGCCGCGGCGCTTCGTCCTTGACACGGCACCAGCCCCCGCACGGCCGCCCCGCACACCCGGTGACCCCACGGCGGCCGCCCCGCCCCCTCACACCGCCCGCGCGGGCGTGCCGCCTGCGGAAAACCCCCACGCCGCCGTCGGGGCGTGCCGCCTGGGAAAACCCGGACCCCGCCGTTCCCCCCGCACTGTGAGGTGTGGCACCATGCTGGCCATTCCCACCGGTACAGCCCTCACAGGAGACACTCCTAGTGCAGCACTCCGCCGTTCCGGAGCTCGCCCACAGCCAGACCCGGCCCATCCACTGGGTCGCCACGGCCACCGCCGTCGCCGGCGTCGTGGCCCTCTCCTCCGTCGTGCAGCCCGGATCGGCCACGGCCGCCCAGTCCGCACCCGGAATCCGGACCGAGTCCGCCGCCGTCGCGCCGCCCGGCACGACCGGTGTCCACTTCCCGCTGGACTGCGGACCCGTCAAGGCGGTGGTCGTGAAGAAGGCCACCGGCGACCTGGACGGCGACGGCAGACCGGAAACCGTCGCCGTGGTGCACTGCGACGCCCCCATGGGCACCCCACCGGACGGCGTCTACGTCCTCACCCGCGCCAGGGCCGGCGGCAGCCCGCGCCTGGTCGCCACCCTCGTCGACCCCAAGGACCGGAACACCGTCACCGACTTCGCCATACACGCGCGCGCGGTCGACGCCACGCTGCTCGGCTACTCCTCGACCGACGTGCCCAGTTGCTGCCCCGACGTGAAAACGCCGGCCACCTGGCAGTGGGACGGCGCAGCCTTCGTCCGCTCGGGCCGGGCCGGGGCCCACAGCGTCTGACCGGGCCTACTCCGCCCCCGGCCCGTACACCTCTGCCCTGTCCGAGACCCGCCGCACATGGATGCACTCGCCGGGACACTCCCTCGCCGAGTCCACCACATCCGTGAGCAGCGGCAGCGGCACCGGCGCCGCCGCCCCCGGGTCCTGCAGCAGTACGTCGTCCGCGCTCTTCACGTACGCCAGCCCGTCGATGTCCAGCTCGAACACCTCCGGGGCGTACTGGGCACAGATCCCGTCGCCGGTACACAGGTCCTGGTCGATCCAGACCTCCAGCGCCTCGCCGCCCGGGGCCTCCTGCTGCACGGTCATCTCTCCTGCCGTCGGGTTCGCCGTGCGGTCCCGGCGCCGCTGGGGCCAGCCAGGTCCGCACCAGCGGCTGTTGAACACAACCGACCCTACCCCCGCGCCGGCGCGCCGATTCGGCCACCTTCGCCCGGCTCCGGGTTTCGCCCCGGCCGCCCCGGGTACGAGGGGGCGACCAGGAGAGGGGGGCACTGCGGCCCCGGAGGCGCCCACTTCAGGCCGGATCCGACGTGACACCGCACGCCCGGAACATCGCTCTGCGTGATGACCGCAAGAGTGCGGCCTGGGCTGCCCCAAACCGGCCCACCGGCTCGGAACGGACAACTCCGGCCAGGACTGAAGGGTCTTGACCACCTCGTGCACGGAACAAGCTGCTTCCCCATCACGTTGAGTGGGTATCCCCTCGGTGCGAGAAAGAGTGCACCGGGTGACCGACGACACACCTTGACAGTCTTTGTGATCTAGGGGTTTCAATCGACACCCACCCAGGTAGGGTCTGGAAGCGTCCAGCTCCCCTTGGAGGAGGTGAGGACCGTGGCAGCCCACGACGACGACATGAACCGCGGCATCCGCCCGGGACGAGGGTCCGACGACCCGGCCGGGCAGATCGCCTACCTTGAGCAGGAGATCGCCGTCCTGCGACGTAAGCTCGCCGACTCTCCGCGACACACGAGGATTCTCGAAGAGCGGATCGTCGAGCTGCAGACGAACCTGGCCGGCGTGTCCGCCCAGAACGAAAGACTGGCCAACACACTCCGCGAGGCCCGCGACCAGATCGTGGCCCTCAAGGAAGAAGTCGACCGGCTCGCCCAGCCGCCGGCCGGCTTCGGAGTCTTCCTGCAGGCCGTCGAGGACGGCACCGCCGACATCTTCACCGGCGGCCGCAAGCTCCGGGTGAACGTCAGCCCCAGCGTCGACCTCGACGAGCTGCGGCGCGGCCAGGAAGTCATGCTCAACGAAGCGCTCAACGTGGTCGAGGCCATGGAGTACGAGCGCGTCGGCGACATCGTCACCCTCAAGGAGATCCTCGAGGACGGCGAGCGCGCCCTGGTACTGGGGCACACCGACGAGGAACGAGTGGTCCGGCTCGCCGAACCACTCCTGGACGTCACCATCCGCCCCGGCGACGCCCTCCTGCTCGAACCCCGCTCCGGCTACGTCTACGAGGTCGTCCCCAAGAGCGAGGTCGAAGAACTCGTCCTCGAAGAGGTCCCCGACATCGGCTACGAGCAGATCGGCGGCCTCGGCAACCAGATCGAGGCCATCCGCGACGCGGTCGAGCTGCCCTACCTCTACCCGGACCTGTTCCGGGAGCACGAGCTGCGCCCGCCCAAGGGCGTCCTGCTCTACGGCCCCCCCGGCTGCGGCAAGACACTCATCGCCAAGGCCGTCGCGAACTCGCTGGCCAAAAAGGTCGCCGAGGTCACCGGCCAGGCCGCCGGCAAGAGCTTCTTCCTCAACATCAAGGGCCCCGAGCTGCTCAACAAGTACGTCGGCGAGACCGAGCGGCAGATCCGCCTCGTCTTCCAGCGTGCTCGCGAGAAGGCCAGCGAGGGCACCCCCGTGATCGTCTTCTTCGACGAGATGGAGTCCCTCTTCCGCACCCGAGGCTCCGGTGTCAGTTCGGACGTGGAGAACACCATCGTCCCGCAGCTGCTCGCCGAGATCGACGGCGTGGAAGGCCTGCAGAACGTGGTCGTCATCGGCGCCTCCAACCGCGAGGACATGATCGACCCCGCCATCCTGCGTCCCGGCCGACTCGACGTGAAGATCAAGATCGAGCGTCCCGACGCCGAGGCCGCCAAGGACATCTTCGGCAAGTACCTCACCGAGCGCCTCCCGCTGCACACCGACGACCTCGACGAGCACGGCGGCGACAAGACCACCACCGTCCAGAGCATGATCCAGACGGCGGTCGAGCAGATGTACGCCGAATCCGAGGAGAACCGCTTCCTGGAGGTCACCTACGCCAACGGCGACAAGGAAGTCCTCTACTTCAAGGACTTCAATTCCGGCGCCATGATCGAGAACATCGTCGGACGTGCCAAAAAGATGGCGATCAAGGACTTCCTCGAGAAGACCCAGAAGGGCCTCCGCGTCTCCCACCTCCTCCAGGCCTGCGTGGACGAGTTCAAGGAGAACGAGGACCTGCCCAACACCACCAACCCCGACGACTGGGCCCGCATCTCCGGAAAGAAGGGCGAACGGATCGTGTACATCCGCACCCTCATCACCGGAAAGCAGGGCGCGGACACCGGACGCTCCATCGACACGGTGGCGAACACCGGTCAGTACCTGTAAAGGCAGGGCGGCTGCGGGTGCCCTCACCGGGTACCCGCAGCCCTTGCGTTTTTCAGGCCACGACCGGAGCAGCCAATGACGCAAATGATCTCCCCACCAGCGCAAAGGCGTTCTAGGCTCGTTCCTACCGCCGAGTCGCGCAGTGCGGGGACGGGCACCGCGCACGCACCGGAGCGCCAGCGGTACTTGAGCGGCGCCCACGACCGAGGGTGCCGCCGGGCAAGGAGGGCCGCATGACCGTACGGCGAGTAATGGGCATCGAGACGGAGTACGGGATCTCCGTCCCCGGTCACCCCAACGCCAATGCCATGCTCACCTCGTCCCAGATCGTCAACGCCTACGCGGCGGCGATGCACCGGGCCCGCCGGGCCCGCTGGGACTTCGAGGAGGAGAACCCGCTGCGGGACGCGCGAGGCTTCGACCTCGCCCGGGAGGCCGCCGACTCCAGCCAGCTCACCGACGAGGACATCGGCCTCGCCAACGTCATCCTCACCAACGGCGCACGGCTCTACGTCGACCACGCCCACCCCGAGTACAGCGCTCCGGAGGTCACCAACCCCCGCGACGCCGTTCTCTGGGACAAGGCCGGCGAACGGATCATGGCCGAGGCCGCCGAACGGGCCGCACAGCTGCCCGGCGCCCAGCCCATCCACCTGTACAAGAACAACACCGACAACAAGGGCGCCTCGTACGGCACGCACGAGAACTACCTGATGAAGCGGGAGACCCCCTTCTCGGACATCGTGCGCCACCTCACGCCCTTCTTCGTCTCCCGCCAGGTCTTCGCCGGCGCCGGCCGCGTCGGCATCGGCCAGGACGGCCACGAACACGGCTTCCAGCTCAGCCAGCGCGCCGACTACTTCGAGGTCGAGGTCGGCCTGGAGACCACACTCAAGCGGCCCATCATCAACACCCGCGACGAACCGCATGCCGACGCCGAGAAGTACCGCCGCCTCCACGTGATCATCGGCGACGCGAACCTCTCGGAGATCTCCACCTACCTCAAGCTGGGCACGACCGCCCTGGTCCTGTCCATGATCGAGGACGGCTTCATCGCCGTCGACCTCGCCGTCGACCAGCCCGTGCGCACCCTCCACCAGGTCTCCCACGACCCCGGCCTCAAGCGCCTGGTCACCCTGCGCAGCGGCCGCACACTCACCGCGGTCCAACTGCAGATGGAGTACTACGAACTGGCCCGCAAGTACGTCGAGGAGCGATACGGCGCCGACGCCGACGACCAGACCAAGGACGTCCTCGGCCGCTGGGAGGACACCCTCACCCGGCTCGAGCGCGACCCCATGAGCCTCGCCGGCGAACTGGACTGGGTCGCCAAGCGCGAGCTGATGGAGGGCTACCGCCGCCGCGACGACCTCGACTGGGACGCCGCCCGGCTGCACCTCGTCGACCTCCAGTACGCCGACGTACGGGCCGACAAGGGCCTCTACAACCGCCTGGCGGCCCGCGGACGCATCAAACGCCTGCTGGACGAGACCGAGGTCGAGCGGGCGCGCACGAAGCCCCCGGAGGACACCCGGGCGTACTTCCGCGGCCGCTGCCTGGAGCAGTACGCGGACGACGTGGCCGCGGCGAGCTGGGACTCGGTCATCTTCGACCTTCCCGGCCGGGATTCGCTGCAGCGGGTTCCAACCCTGGAACCGCTACGCGGAACGCGAAATCACGTCAAGGAGCTGCTGGACCGCTGCCGCACCGCGGAAGACCTGGTCAGGGTCCTGTCCGGCAACTGAAGGCGATCAGCGGGCTTACCAGCGGGTACTCGAACCGCCCCGGGCGGACAGGGTGGAAATCCCGCCGCCCGGGAATCATCGAGGTGGTCCCCGCAGGTTCTCCGAAACTGCGGGGCCGATGTCGGACCCGGCTTGTAGGGTCTGATCATCACCGATCGGCAGGCGAACTGAGCGGGGTGAGGGTTATGGCGACCAAGGACACCGGCGGCGGCCAGCAGAAGGCGACGCACTCGACCGAACAGGCCGAGGAGCAGACGCAGGACGCGCAGGCCTCCGAGGACCTCAAGGAACGGCACGAGAAGCTGAGCGACGACGTCGACTCGGTTCTCGACGAAATTGACGATGTCCTCGAGGAGAATGCGGAGGATTTCGTGAGGTCCTTCGTTCAGAAGGGTGGAGAGTGATTTCATCTTTGATCCAAAGGTGAAATCAGGGGGGTTTGGGGTGAACAAAGAGCCCGGGCTGAGACGCCGTTCGCGGTGCAAGCAGCACCCGCCGGGGGCGGCGTTCGCCGGCGACGAGTCCGTGCCCGATGGCCTCCAGCCGCATTGCCGGGAGCGCTCCGCGGAGCACTCCCGGCAGCGCCGGCAGGCCAAGGGGAGGGAAGTGGGGGAGAAGGTTCCGTCCCCCCGGGACACAAGCGCTGCCCGCGGTGTGGCGATGTCGAGCCGCACCCGCGGTGGGAGTGGAACGCATCCTCCTCGGACGGCTGGGCGAGCTACCGCCGCGCATGCCGTGCGGAGCGCAGCGGAGTGAGCCACTTCGAGCGCGAGTACGGCATCACCGGGACCCGGCGGGATGAGCTGGCCGCCTCTCCGGGAGGTGTCCGCTGGATATGTCTGGCGGCCCCGGCCGCACATGTGGATCACTGCCATGAGACGGGTAGGGTCCGTGGCGTACTGTGCTTCAGCTGCAACGCTGCACTGGGGCAGTTCAAGGATCAGCCCGAGGCCATAAGGCGGGCTGCTGCATACGTGGAAGGAAACGCGTGGAAGCCAACACTCGTAGCACCGGGCGTCTACCAGCTGCCTTCCTGACGCCGGGATCCTCCTCCTTCATGGACTTCCTCTCGGAGCACCAGCCCGAGCTGCTGCCGGGCAAGCGGCAGCTGCCGCCCACCCAGGGTGTGCTCGAGGCGCCGCACGGGACGACGATCGTCGCCGTCACCTTCCCCGGTGGCGTGGTGCTCGCTGGTGACCGCCGGGCCACCATGGGCAACGTCATCGCCCAGCGGGACATCGAGAAGGTGTTCCCGGCGGACGAGTACTCGGCCGTGGGTATCGCCGGCACCGCCGGTCTCGCCGTGGAGATGGTCAAGCTCTTCCAGCTGGAGCTGGAGCACTTCGAGAAGGTCGAGGGTGCCCAGCTGTCGCTGGAGGGCAAGGCGAACCGCCTGTCGACGATGATCCGGTCCAACCTGGGCATGGCCATGCAGGGTCTGGCCGTCGTCCCGCTCTTCGCCGGGTACGACGTGGACCGGGAGAGGGGCCGGATCTTCTCCTACGACGTCACGGGTGGCCGTTCCGAGGAGCACAACTTCGCTTCGACGGGGTCGGGCTCGGTCTTCGCGCGCGGTGCCATGAAGAAGCTGTTCCGTGACGACCTGTCCGAGGAGCAGGCGACCACACTGGTCGTGCAGGCCCTCTACGACGCGGCTGACGACGACTCGGCGACCGGTGGTCCCGATGTCGCCCGCCGGATCTACCCGATCATCACCGTGATCACCGAGGACGGTTTCCGCCGGCTCACCGACGAGGAGGCGTCCGAGCTGTCCCGTGCGGTGCTCCAGCAGCGCCTCGAGGAGCCCGACGGCCCGAAGGCCGCCCTGCTCTGAGCGTGCGGTTTCTTGTACAAGGTGATCCAGTGACCATGACAGAAAGGGACGGATAACCGGTGTCGACGCCGTTCTATGTCTCACCTCAGCAGGCCATGGCCGACCGGGCGGAGTACGCCCGCAAGGGCATCGCCCGGGGCCGCAGCCTGGTCGTGCTGCAGTATGCCGACGGCATCGTGTTCGTCGGTGAGAACCCGTCCCGCGCGCTGCACAAGTTCAGCGAGATCTACGACCGGATCGGTTTCGCGGCCGCCGGCAAGTACAACGAGTACGAGAACCTGCGCATCGGCGGTGTGCGCTATGCCGACCTGCGCGGTTACACCTACGACCGTGATGACGTCACCGCGCGGGGCCTGGCGAACGTCTACGCCCAGACCCTCGGCACGATCTTCTCCTCGGCGGCCGAGAAGCCGTACGAGGTGGAGCTGGTGGTGGCCGAGGTGGGGGAGACCCCGGACGGTGACCAGATCTACCGGCTGCCGCACGACGGGTCGATCGTGGACGAGCACGGTTCGGTCGCGGTGGGCGGTAACGCCGAGCAGATCAGCGGTTTCCTCGACCAGCAGCACCGGGACGGCATGAGCCTGGCGGAGGCGCTGAAGCTGGCCGTGCAGGCGTTGTCCCGGGACACGAACGGCAGTGAGCGGGAGATCCCCGCCGAGCGCCTGGAGGTCGCGGTACTGGACCGTACGCGGCCGCAGAAGCGCAAGTTCAAGCGCATCGTCGGCCGTCAGCTGTCCCGCCTGCTGGCGGCGGACGGTGCGGCCACCGAGGCGGAGAGCTCCGAGGAGGAGAGCTCCGAGGAGGAGTAGCCCGCCGTTTCGTTCCCTTCCGTGTGCCCCGGCCTGCGTTCTGGCCGGGGCACACGGCGTTCGGATACACGGCGTTCGAGCACGCGGCGTTCGGGCCGCGGGGCGTGCGGCGCGTTCGGCGTCCGGTGGCGTGTGGCGCGCGCGTTCGGTGCCCGGCGGGGTGGGGGCTTCTCGTGTGCGGTGTCCGGCGGGGTGGACGCGGGGTGGGAGGCCCGTCACACGGCGCGTGGTGGTGCCGTGGAGCCCCGCACGACCAGCTGGACGGGGATGTCGGCGTCCTCGGGCCGGCGGCCCTCCAGGACGGCCAGGAGGGCCTGCATGCCGCGTTCGCCGAAGAGTTCGGCGTCGAGTCGCACGGTGGTCAGTTCCGGGTCGAGGGCGGTGGCGAGGGCGAGGTCGTCCAGGCCGGTGACGGAGACGTCGTCGGGGACGCGCAGGCCGAGGCGGCGCAGGGCCTTGTAGGCGCCGGCGGCGAGCTTGTCGTCGTCGCAGATCACGGCGGTCGGGCGGGGGCCGGGGGCGGTGAGCGCGGCCTCGGTGGCGGCCAGCGCGCCGTCGATCGAGATGGGGGCGGGGGCGGTGGTGATCCGGGTGCCCGGTACGGCGGCCATGCGGGCGGCGAGTTCGCGTGCGCGTACTTCGAAGGTCCAGGAAGGCACGTCCGCGGCGAGGTGGAGGACGTGGCGATGGCCGAGGTGGAGGAGGTGGTCGGCGACCTGGCGGACGCCGTCGGCGATGTCCAGGTTGACGGTGGCGGCGCCGAGGCTGCCGTCGGGGTCGCTGTCGAGCATCACGAGGGGCAGCTGGTCGCCGCGGATGGCGGTGAGGGCGTCGGCGGCCATGGAGGAGGCGATGACGCCGTCCAGGGCGGCCTGGGCGGAGGCGAAGGGGTCGCGGGCGGGGCCGACGCCTTCGGGGGAGGGGTAGAGCACGACGCCGAAGCCGTGTGCGGCGGCCACCCGGGCGGCGCCGGTGTAGACGCCGGCGAAGAACTCCGTGGTCAGGGCGGGGACGACGAGGAGGACGGTGCGGGTGCGGCCGAGGCGGAGGTTGCGGGCGGCCAGGTTGGGGCGGTAGCCGAGGTCCCGGGCGGCCTCCCGGACGCGTTCGGCGGTGGCGGCGGAGACCCGGCCGCGCCATTTGTCGCCCAGGACGAGGGAGACGGCGGCCTGGGAGACTCCGGCCGCCTGGGCGACGTCACGGCTGGTCGGGCGCGTGCTGCTGGGTGCCACCGTGGGCGTGCTCCTCTTGCGCTGGTCGTTCGCCTGCGGGCTGCGGGCTGCGGGCTGCGGGGCCGGTGTCGCGGTCCCGCTCGGCCCTGGCGGGGCCCGCGTGCCCTTGCGTTCCGTGGCCCGCGTGCCCTTGCGTTCCGGTACCGGTTGCGGGGTCCGCGAGCCCTCTGTTCCGATGCCGGTCCGGGCGGGCCCTTGGCTCACTGCCGGTCGTCTGGACGTGTGAACAGCGCACATGGTACGTATGGAAGCAGACGTTATACGTAAAACTTCGGGTGGACGAGACGCCCGGGGCGGGTCGCGGGAGGGCGGCAGATGGCCACGGGATACCTGGAGATCCTGCGGGCGCGGCACGCGCTGCGGCTGCTCACCGGCACGCTGGTGGGCCGGCTGCCCAACGCGACCGCGGCGATCGCGCTGGTGCTGTTCGTGCGTGCCGAGGGCGGTACCTACAGCCTCGCGGGCGCGCTGGCGGCCGTCTACGGAGTCGCCAACGCCGTCGGCCAGCCGGTGCTGGGCCGGCTGGTGGACCTGCACGGCCAGCCGCGTGTGCAGCTGCCGGCGGCGGTTCTCGCGGCGCTGGCGATGTCCGTCTTCGCGCTGTCCGGCACCGATCCGCTGCCGCTCGCCTACGCGGCCGTCGCGGCGGCGGGCCTGTTCACCCCGCCGCTGGAGGGTGGTCTGCGGGCGCTGTGGCCGTCGGTGCTGCGCCGTGAGGAGCAGGTGCACACCGCGTACGCCATGGACGCGGTCGCGCAGGAGGTCATGTTCACGGTCGGGCCGCTGCTGGTGACGCTGTGCGCGTCCCTGTGGGACGAGCGTGCCGCGCTGCTCGTGCTGAATCTGCTGGGGGTGCTGGGCGCGCTGTCGGTGGTCCTCTCGCCGCCGTCGCGCGCGTGGCGCTCGGCTCCGCGCGAGGCGCACTGGCTGGGCGCCCTGCGGTCGCGGGGCCTGCTGGCGTTGCTCGCGGCCTTCCTGTTCGTCGGGATCGCGCTCGGTTCCATCACGGTCGCGTCGGTGTCGTACGCGGACGGGCACGGCGGCGACGCGGTGTACGGCTGGCTGATGGCGGGGCTGGGGCTCGGGGCGCTGGCCGGCGGCGCCGTGTACGGGGGGCGGCGGTGGGCCGGTGTGCCCGAGCGGCGACTGCGTGTGCTGGTGGCACTCCTGGCGGTGTGTTACCTGCCGCTGATGCTGATGCCGGGCGCGGTCACCATGGTGTTGCTGAGCGTGGTCTCCGGGGTGTTCCTGGCGCCGTGCATCGCCTGTGCGTTCATCATCGTGGACCGGCACGCGCCGGCGGGGACGGTCACCGAGGCTTTCTCGTGGCTCGTCACGACGTTCACCGTGGGTGCCTCGGTGGGAACGGGCCTGGCGGGGCCGGTGGTCCAGGCCGGCGGCACGCTGTGGGGCTTCGCGCTGCCGGGTGCGGCGGGGGCGGTGTCCCTGCTGGTCCTGCTGGGTACGGGAGGGGTCCTCGCAGCTCCCGCGCGGGGCGCGGTCGTTGCGGCTTCATCGGAAAATGATCCAAATCGTGCTGCCGAACCCCGTTTCAGCTCAGGGGATCGGGCGTAATGTTCACTCATGGACCGCCGCATTTTCGGGCTGGAGAACGAGTACGGCGTCACGTGCACGTTCAGGGGACAGCGCCGCCTGTCTCCTGACGAGGTGGCGCGGTACCTCTTCCGCCGTGTCGTGTCATGGGGCCGCAGCAGCAATGTCTTTCTGCGAAACGGCGCCCGGCTCTATCTCGACGTGGGCTCACATCCGGAATACGCGACACCCGAATGTGACAACGTGACCGAGCTGGTCACCCACGACAAGGCCGGCGAGCGCATTCTCGAGGGACTCCTGGTGGACGCGGAACGACGCCTGCACGAGGAGGGAATCGCGGGCGACGTCTACCTCTTCAAGAACAACACCGATTCGGCGGGCAACTCCTACGGGTGCCACGAGAACTATCTGGTGGCACGGCACGGGGAGTTCTCCCGGCTCGCGGACATCCTCATCCCCTTCCTGGTGACCAGGCAGCTGCTGTGCGGTGCGGGCAAGGTGCTGCAGACGCCGCGCGGGGCGGTGTACTGCGTCAGCCAGCGAGCGGAGCACATCTGGGAGGGCGTCTCGTCGGCGACGACGCGCTCGAGGCCCATCATCAACACCCGCGACGAGCCGCACGCGGACGCCGAGCGGTACCGAAGGCTGCACGTCATCGTCGGCGACTCGAACATGTCGGAGACGACGATGCTGCTCAAGGTCGGCGCGACCGACCTGGTGCTGCGCATGATCGAGGCGGGCACGGTGATGCGTGACCTGACGCTGGAGAACCCGATCCGGGCGATCCGTGAGGTCAGCCACGACATCACCGGTCGGCGCAAGGTGCGCCTGGCCAGCGGCCGTGAGGCCTCGGCGCTGGAGGTGCAGCGCGAGTACTTCGACAAGGCCGTGGACTTCTGCGACCGCCGGGGCATCCGTACGGGCACGGTCGCCCAGGTCCTGGAGCTGTGGGGCCGTACGCTCGAGGCGATCGAGAACGAGGAGCTGGACCGGATCGGCACCGAGATCGACTGGGTCATGAAGTACAAGCTCATCGAGCGGTACCGGGCCAAGCACAACATGACGATGTCGCATCCCCGGGTCGCTCAGATAGACCTCGCCTACCACGACATCCACCGTCGCCGTGGCCTGTACTACCTGCTGGAGAAGAAGGGGCAAGCCGCCCGGATCTGCAACGACTTGAAGATCTTCGAGGGCAAGTCGGTTCCCCCGCAGACCACTCGCGCCCGGCTGCGCGGCGACTTCATCCGGCGGGCACAGGAGCAGCGCAGGGACTTCACGGTCGACTGGGTGCACCTGAAGCTGAACGACCAGGCGCAGCGCACCGTGTTGTGCAAGGACCCGTTCCGTTCGGTGGACGACCGCGTGGAGAAGCTGATCGCCGGAATGTAGCGAAAAGCACCGAGTCAAGCGTCCGGGCACCGAAATGCCGGAACGCCACACGGGCGCCGTACGTTTTCCGTACGGCGCCCGACTCACGCCGTAGAGTTGCGCGCACGCCATCCACAAGATCGACCGATTACGAGGCTCTTCCGTGCGCCGACGCTCACTCCTCCTCGCCGCTCTTCCCGCAGGTCTGGTCACTGTCGCCGGATGCGGGGACGACAAGTCCGCTTCCGGCAAGGCCGGCGCTTCGCCGTCGCCGTCGAGCGCGCCGCCGCCGAAGATCGTGGAGGGGCCGCTGCCCGCGGTCACGGCGGGGACGAAGTTCGGTGAGAAGCCGACCATCGCCAAGGGGCCGGGGGAGCCGTCGAAGAACCTCGCGGTGAAGACGCTGATCGCGGGCAAGGGCCGCCCGGTCGCGGAGAACGACTTCATCGAGGCGAACTACCTGGGCCAGATCTGGAGCACGGGCAAGGTCTTCGACAACTCCTACGACCGTGGGCAGCCGCTGCTCATGCAGCTCGCCCAGGGCACCATCATCGACGGCTGGCGGTATGCCCTGGTGGGCAAGAAGGTCGGCAGCCGGATCGAGATCGCGGTGCCGCCCGCCTACGGGTACGGCAAGTCGGGTCAGCCGCAGGCGGGTATCAAGGGCACCGACACGCTGGTGTTCGTGATCGACCTGATCGAGGCGTTCAACTCCAGGAGTTCCGCCCACGGCAAGCCGGTCGCGCAGAGCGACCCCGCGCTGCCGAAGGTGGGCACCAACACCGACGGCAAGGCGCCCAAGGTCACGGTGCCGAAGACGGCCCCGCCGGCGAAGCTCGTGTCGGCCTATGTGCTGGAGGGCGACGGCGCGCCGGTGAAGGCCGACCAGACGGTGCTGTGCCAGTTCCAGGGCCTGGTCTGGGACAGCGGCAAGACCTTCCAGCAGACCTACGGCTCGGGCCGGCTCAGCCAGTTCTCGGTCCAGCAGATGGAGCAGACGGTCAAGGGTCTGGCGCAGGGTCTGACCGGCAAGAAGGTCGGCAGCCGGGTCCTGATCGTGGTGCCGCCCGAGCTGGGGTACGGCGACAACCCGCCGAGCGGCGGGGTCATCAAGAAGGGCGCCACGCTGGTGTTCACGGTGGACATCCTGGCGGCCATGTAGCGCGCGGGGCGCCCGTGGCGGGCGGGAGAGCTGCCGGGATGAAAGACTGTGCTGGTTTCGTGTCGTACACAAGCAGGAGCTTTTGACGTGAGCATCGAGAAGCCCGAGATCGACTTCCCGGGCGGCGAGCCCCCGGCTGACCTCGAGATCAAGGACCTCTGGGAGGGCGACGGCGAGAAGGCCGAGGCCGGCGACTTCGTCAAGGTCCACTACGTGGGCGTCGCCTTCTCCACCGGCGAGGAGTTCGACGCCTCCTGGAACCGCGGCACCCCGCTGGACTTCCAGCTCGGCGTCGGCCAGGTCATCCAGGGCTGGGACAACGGCGTGCAGGGCATGAAGGTCGGCGGCCGCCGCCAGCTGACCATCCCCGCACACCTCGCCTACGGCGACCGTGGCGCCGGTGGCCGTATCGCCCCGGGCGAGACGCTGATCTTCGTCTGTGACCTGGTGGGCGTGACCAAGCGCTGACCGGATCCGGCGGAAGAGGGCCCGTGCCGTGTGCACGGGCCCTTCTTCCTTGTCCCCCGCTGACCGGGCGGGACCGCCTTCCTCGCTCCGGCTTTGTCCGGCCACCCAGGAGCGGTACGGTCATCGGTCGGAAGCACCATAGGAAAGGCGAAGGGCGTCGATGGCCATTGCCAAGGCCGAGCGGCTGATGAACCTCGCGCTGTGTCTGCTCGGGACGCGGCGGCCGCTCAGCAAGCGCGAGCTGCGCGAGTCCGTCGAGGCCTACCTCGAAGCCGGGAGTGACGACTCCTTCAACCGGATGTTCGAGCGGGACAAGGACGATCTGCGCGAGCTGGGTCTGGTGATCGAGACCGTCGAGAATCTGGACGGTGAGGTCGGCTACCTGGCGCGCCGCGACAGCAACCGGCTGCCGGCCATCACCCTGGACGCCGAGGAGGCCGCCGCCCTGGGCCTCGCGGCCAAGGTGTGGCAGCAGGCCCGGCTGGCCGGCGCGGCCAGTGGTGCCCTGCAGAAACTGCGGGCCGCGGGACTTCCCGAGGACGTCGACCCGTACGGGGCGCACAGTGCTCTGGAGCCGCGCATTCCGGTGCACGAGGCGGCCTTCGAGCCGCTGATGCTGGCCTGCCGGGACCGCCGCCCGGTCCTCTTCGAGTACCGCAAGGCGTCCGCGGCCCGTCCCGAGCCCCGGCACGTCGAGCCGTGGGCGCTGGAGTGCTGGCGCGGTCACTGGTACCTGGCCGGGTTCGACCGCGACCGGGGTGCCGAGCGCGTGTTCCGGCTGTCCCGGATCACCGGCAGGGTCCGTTCCCGTGGCACGGGCTTCACCGCCTCCGTGCCGGACGTCGTCACCGTGCGGGAGACCGTGGCGAGCTGGGCCGGTGAGATCGCCGACCGCTCGGCGCTGATCCGGCTGCGCTCCGGTGCCGGTTACCCCCTTCGGGCGAAGGCCACCAAGGTCCGGGAACTCGGTGACGGCTGGGACGAGTTGGAGATTCCGTACGGGCACGGTCTGGACGCCTGGCTGGTGGAGTTCGGGCCGGACGTGGTGGTGCTGGAGCCGGCCGAGCTGCGCGCGGACGTGGTGGACCGGCTGCGTGCCGTGGCCAAGGGCTGAGGGGGAGCAGGACTGTGGCAGGCAAACCGGCCAGGCCCGTGAACGCCATCGACCAGACGCGGCGGATGCTGTCCTTGGTGACCTACCTCCGGGAGCGTCCCGGCGCCCGCATCGCGGACGTGGCGCGCGCCTTCGGCATCACCCAGGACGAGCTGGTCGGCGATCTCGACGTGCTGCCCATGTGCGGCACCAGCTTCCGCGGCGGCGATCTGCTGGACATCGACACCGACGGCGAGCGCATCTGGTGGCACAACCCGGCCGCGCTCGGCGAGGACGCGGCCGAACCGCTCCGGCTGGCCGCGGACGAGGCGACCGCGCTGCTGGTGGCGGCCCGTGCGGTGGCGACCCTGCCGGGCCTGCGGGAGAGCGACCGGCAGGCCCTGCTGCGGGCCACCGCCAAGGTGGAGACGGCGGCCGGTGAGGCGGCCGTCTCCAGTGCCCGCCTGTCGGTGACCTTCGAGTCCGAGGGCGGGGTCTTCGCCGACGTCGACCGGGCGATCTCCGAGCGCCGCCGGCTGTGGATCCGGTACTACTCCCCGGCCCGTGACGAGGTCACCGAGCGGGAGATCGACCCCATTCGCCTGGTCAGCGTGGGTCACACCTACGTCGAGGCCTGGTGCCGCCGCTCCGAGGCACGGCGCACGTTCCGGCTCGACCGGGTCGCGGAGATCAGGATCCTCGACGAGCCGTCCGCGCCGCCCGAGATGGAGCTGCGCGACCTGTCCGAGGCCCTGGTGCAGCCGGCCGCCGAGGATCCGGAGGTCGTCGTGGAGGTCGGGCCGGGCGGCCGCTGGGTCGCCGAGTACTACCCGCACGACAGCGCCGATGAGCTTCCCGACGGGGGGCTGCGTATCACTCTGCGTACGCCGGATCCGGCCTCGCTGCGCCGGCTGGCGCTGCGGCTGGGCCGCGACGGCAGGATCGTCTCCCCGTCCGAGCTGGCCGACAGTGCCCGCCGGGCGGCCCGCGAGGCCCTGGCGGCGTACGACGCGCCGGTGGCGGCGCGGCCGGCCGGCGAGGAGCCGGGCGAGGGGCGCGCAGGGCGGCGGTGAGGCGCGGCGGCCGCAGCGCGGCGAGGGGAACGACCAGAATGCGAGGGGCGAGGGCTGTGAGCGAGTCTTTGGTGTCCGGTGCGGGCGAGATGACGGTGGCGGCCGCCTTCGCGGGGATGCGGAGAGTGGCCCCCGTGGTGTTCCGGGCCGGGTGCCCGGACTGCCGGGGCCGCTTCGAACTGGGCGCGAGCGCCCTGCGCCTGGCCATCGGCGCCAGCAGCCGTACGACGTTCTACTCCTTCACCTGTCCCGAGTGCGGCGCCGCGGTCCGCAAGCCGGCCGGTGAGCGCATCGTCGAGCTGCTCACCGGTGGCGGGGTGCGGACGCTGCGGCTGCACTCCACGGCGTAGTCGGCTGCGCCGCGCCCCGTGGGACGGTCTAGGCTCGGCGTCATGTTCTGGCCGATGTTCGCGGTTGCCGTGGGTTTCCTGGGTCTCGCCGTGCTGGGGGTGCTCGCCGTCCGGGTCTTCCTGGAGGCGCGCCGCCTCGGGCTGCAGGTCGCGGACTCCGGACGCCGTATCACCAGGGCGGCCGAGGATCTGGAGCGGGCGGCCGTGAGCGCGGCCCGCTCCGCGGACGCCCTCTGAGCGCGGCCCCGGGCGGGCCCGCGCGTACCGTCCAGCGTGCGCTGTCCGTCACTTCGCCCTGTCACCTTCCCCACCCGGCCAGGTACGCTGCTGGTCGCGGCCCGAGAACGAGGCGCGGTCCGCGGAGCAGGAGTACGCCCGGGGATTGTTCCGCGTTCATCCCCAGGCGTTACGATCGCAGCCAGCATGAGATTCGGACGAGTGTCCGGCCTGTCGGACATGCCCGCCTCGATGAGAAGGTGAAGATTTATGTTCCGCAACGGACTTGAGCCGTGGCACCTGCTGATCCTCGTTGTGGTGATCCTCCTCGTGTTCGGTTCCAAGAAGCTGCCGGACATGGCGCGCTCGCTGGGCAAGTCCGCTCGCATTCTCAAGAGCGAGGCGAAGGCGATGAAGGACGACGGCAAGCAGCCCGCCGACGCCCACCCCGCCGAGGAGCCCGCCGCCGCTCAGCGCACGATCCAGGCCGCTCCCGGCGACGTCGCCAGTTCCCGCCCGGTCAACGAGCCGACGGACACGACCCAGCGCTGACGCGAGGACCGGGGCGTCCGGTCCTCTGTACGAGATGAGGATGTGGGTTGCTCAAGTCTGCCCGCAAAAAGGAGAGGGATTCCGAGGGGCGGATGCCGCTCGCGGATCACTTGCGTGAGCTGCGCAACCGGCTCGCGAAGGGTGTTCTGGCGATCCTTGTCGTCACGATCGTCGCGGCCTTCTTCTACCGGGACATCATCGACGTCATCACCCGGCCGATGCTCGACGAGATCGGCTGCCACCAGTCCTTCGGGGAGCTGGCCGACGTCAAGAACGTCCGCTGTGCGCACATCACCATCAGCGGCCTGCTGGCGCCGTTCACGCTGGCCCTGAAGGTCGCGCTGATGGCCGGCGTCGTGCTGGCGTCGCCGGTCTGGCTCTACCAGCTGTGGGCCTTCGTCGCGCCGGGCCTGCACCGCAGCGAGAAGAAGTACGCCTACGGCTTCGTCGGCTTCGGTTTCCCGCTCTTCCTCGGCGGCGGCTACCTCGCGTTCCACGTCCTGCCCACCACGGCGAAGGTCATGATCGGCCTCACGCCCCAGGGTGCCGAGAACCTGTTGCCGCTGGACGACCTGCTGGATCTCATCACCCGCATGATCGTCGTCTTCGGCCTCGCCTTCGAGATGCCGCTGCTGCTGGTCATGCTCAATCTCACCGGGGTGCTGTCCGGACGGCGCATGCTCGGCTGGTGGCGGGCCATGGTCGTCGGTATCACCGTCTTCGCCGCGGTGGCCACGCCGAGCCCCGACCCGATGACGATGCTGGCGCTGGCGGCGCCGATCTGGGCGCTGTACTTCCTCGCCGTGGCCATCGCGCTGATCAACGACCGGCGCCGGGCCCGCCGCGAGGCGCAGGGCCCCGGCGACGACGAGGCGTCCGAGCTGGACCTCACGCCCGAGGACATCGGCGAGATCGAGCCCGTGCCGGCCGCCCGTGCACTGCCCGAGCAGACGAGCACGGACCGGGTCAACGGCTACGACGACGTGACCTGATCCGGCGCCGAGCCGCTGTGCGATGCCCCCGTCCCGCCGGGACGGGGGCATGCGTGTTCTCTTGATCCGACCACGTGGTTCTCTTGATCCGCCCACGTTCCGGATAATGATCGTCCTGTTGTCGGTGCGGCCCGGTACGCTCGAAAGCACGATGACAGAGGACCTCTCACCGGCCGAGCGGTACGCGGCAGCCCGCAGGCGGGCAGCCGAGCAGGCCACCGCGCTCGCGTCCTTCCGCGAGATGTACGACTTCGGCCTCGACCCCTTCCAGATCGAGGCCTGCAAGGCACTCGAGGCCGGCAAGGGCGTGCTCGTGGCCGCCCCGACCGGCTCGGGCAAGACGATCGTGGGCGAGTTCGCCGTCCACCTCGCCCTCGCGCAGGGCAAGAAGTGTTTCTACACGACCCCCATCAAGGCGCTGTCGAACCAGAAGTACGCCGACCTGTGCCGCCGCTACGGCGCGGACAAGGTCGGCCTGCTCACCGGCGACAACAGTGTGAACTCCGACGCCCCGGTGGTCGTGATGACCACCGAGGTCCTGCGGAACATGCTGTACGCGGGCTCGCAGACCCTCCTCGGCCTCGGCTACGTGGTCATGGACGAGGTGCACTACCTCTCCGACCGCTTCCGCGGCGCGGTGTGGGAGGAAGTGATCATCCACCTGCCCGAGTCGGTGACGCTGGTGTCACTGTCCGCGACCGTGTCCAACGCCGAGGAGTTCGGTGACTGGCTGGACACCGTCCGCGGCGACACCGAGGTGATCGTCTCCGAGCACCGGCCGGTGCCGCTGTTCCAGCACGTGCTCGCCGGGCGCCGGATGTACGACCTGTTCGAGGAGGGCGAGGGCCACAAGAAGGCCGTCAACCCCGACCTCGCCCGGCTGGCCCGCATGGAGGCCACCCGGCCGTCGTACCAGGACCGGCGGCGCGGCCGGGCGATGCGGGAGGCCGACCGGGAGCGCGAGCGCAGGCAGCGGTCGCGGGTGTGGACGCCGGGCCGGCCGGAGGTCATCGAGCGGCTCGACGCCGAGGGCCTGCTGCCCGCCATCACCTTCATCTTCAGCCGGGCCGCCTGCGAGGCCGCCGTCCAGCAGTGTCTGGCCGCGGGACTGAGGCTCAACGACGAGGAGGCGCGGGAGGAGGTCCGCGCCCTGGTCGAGGAGCGCACCGCCTCCATCCCGACGGAGGATCTGCACGTCCTCGGCTACTACGAGTGGCTGGAGGGCCTGGAGCGGGGCATCGCCGCCCACCACGCGGGCATGCTGCCGACCTTCAAGGAGGTCGTCGAGGAGCTGTTCGTGCGCGGCCTGGTCAAGGCCGTGTTCGCGACCGAGACCCTCGCGCTCGGCATCAACATGCCCGCCCGCTCGGTGGTGCTGGAGAAGCTCGTCAAGTGGAACGGCGAGCAGCACGCCGACATCACGCCGGGCGAGTACACGCAGCTGACGGGCCGGGCCGGCCGCCGGGGAATCGACGTCGAGGGCCACGCCGTCGTGCTGTGGCAGCGCGGTATGAGCCCCGAGCACCTGGCCGGTCTCGCGGGCACCCGCACCTATCCGCTGCGCTCCAGCTTCAAGCCTTCGTACAACATGGCGGTCAACCTGGTCGAGCAGTTCGGCCGGCACCGCTCGCGCGAGCTGCTGGAGACCTCGTTCGCACAGTTCCAGGCGGACAAGTCGGTCGTCGGGATCTCGCGCCAGGTGCAGCGCAACGAGGAGGGCCTGGAGGGCTACAAGGCCTCCATGACCTGCCACCTCGGCGACTTCGAGGAGTACGCGCGGCTGCGCCGCGAACTGAAGGACCGCGAGACCGAGCTGGCCCGGCAGGGCGCGACCGAGCGGCGTGCCGAGGCCGCCGTCGCGTTGGAGAAGCTGAAGCCGGGTGACGTCATCCACGTGCCGACGGGCAAGTACGCGGGGCTCGCGCTGGTCCTCGACCCCGGTATCCCGGCCGGCCGGTCCAACGGCCACCGCGGCTTCGACCACCAGGACGGTCCGCGCCCGCTGGTGCTGACCGCCGAGCGGCAGGTCAAGCGGCTGGCGTCGATGGACTTCCCGGTGCCGGTGGAGCCGCTGGACCGGATGCGGATCCCGAAGAACTTCAACGCGCGTTCGCCGCAGTCCCGCCGCGACCTCGCCTCGGCGCTGCGCACCAAGGCCGGGCACATCCCGCCGGAGCGAGCGCGCAAGAAGCGGTCGCAGGCCGCCGACGACCGCGAGATCGCCCGGCTGCGCACCGCGATCCGGGCACACCCGTGCCACGGCTGCGACGACCGTGAGGACCACGCCCGTTGGGCCGAGCGCTACCACCGGCTGCTGCGCGACACCTCGCAGCTGGAGCGCCGGATCGAGGGCCGTACGAACACCATCGCGCGGACCTTCGACCGGATCGTGGCGCTGCTGACCGAGATGGACTACCTGCGCGGTGACGAGGTCACCGAGCACGGCAAGCGGCTCGCCCGGCTCTACGGCGAACTCGACCTGCTGGCCAGCGAATGCCTGCGCGAGGGCGTCTGGGAAGGCCTCGCCCCCGCCGAACTGGCCGCCTGCGTCTCGGCTTTGGTGTACGAGTCCCGGGTCGGCGACGATGCCATGGCGCCCAAGCTGCCCTCGGGCAAGGCGAAGGCCGCACTCGGTGAGATGGTCCGGATCTGGGGCCGGCTCGACGCGCTGGAAGAGGACTTCCGGATCAACCAGACCGAGGGGGTCGGCCAGCGGGAGCCGGATCTCGGGTTCGCCTGGTCCGCGTACATGTGGGCGTCCGGGAAGGGCCTCGACGAGGTGCTGCGCGAGGCGGAGATGCCCGCGGGCGACTTCGTGCGCTGGTCCAAGCAGGTGATCGACGTCCTGGGGCAGATCTCGGCGGCCGCCCCGATCGAGGGGTCGACCGTGGCCAAGACGGCCCGCAAGGCCGTGGACCAGCTGCTGCGGGGCGTCGTCGCCTACTCGTCCGTGGGCTGAACCGCCGTCCGGCGGGGCGCGGGTGCGTGCCGGTTCCCGTCACGTGGCAGCCCCCGCCCCGGGACACGTGGCCGGCCCGGCGAGCGCCCGCGCCGTATCGCGGGCGCGGTGGCGCGGGGGTGTCTTCGGATCGCCGAGCACCCGGGGCGTCCTCGCGCGCTCGCCCAGTGCCCGGGGCGTACCCGCGTGCACGCCCAGTGTCCGGGGCGTACTCGCGCGCTCGCCCAGTGCCCGGGACGTACGCGCGTGCTCTCCCAGCGCCCGTCTCGTACCCGCGCGCTCCCCGAGCACCCGCCTCGTACCCGCGGGAGCGGTACCGCTGGAGCCTTACCGCCCGCGTCGACCCGCCGCCGAGGGAATCCACCGGATGGGGGACGTGCGCGGTCGCGCCGCTGACGTCCCTGTGCCGACCCTGGCGTGAAGTCCGGGGTTGAAAGCTCGGGGTGAGGGCCCGCGTCGGCCCGTCCGGGCGGCTCGTGCCTCGCACACCGGCGCGCCCGCAACCGCCGCCCCCGTCGGGAGGGTCACGCAACCGCCGCCCCCGTCAGGAGGGTCACGCAACCACCGCCTCTCGTCCGGGAGTTCGGCAACCACCGCCCGCCGTTCGGGAGTTCGCCAACCACCGGCCCGCGTGCCGGAGTTGACGTGCGTCCCGGCCGAGACGGTGCCGCGCGTCACCCGGGTCCGAGCCGTTTTTCACCCTTCACGGTGAACGGCCTTCGCACATCAGTACGCCGTCACCGAACGTGTGCGCATGGCAGCCCAGTGTGCAAATGGGGCCGAGCGTAACGCAGTCGCGGGGCGGATTCAGGTGCTTGCCGAATATGACACGGCGATGATCCGGTCGGACTAAGCTCGCCCGCGGCGCACCGAGTTGAGATGAATTCGTGCGTCTGTTCCCAAACATACGGAAGATCCCGTCGTTTCATGAACCTTCCCCCCGCAAGCCCCCCCGACACCCAGCCGATTCGTCTCAGAAGGCATCCATGGTGAGTGTTCAGAAGCCTCCCGGCGGCCGTGAACGTCCCTATGCGCGCGTCGTGTTGCCGCCGGCCATGGTGATGGCCGCCGCCGGCGGAGCCGCCGTGGCCCTGGTACCGGCGGCGGCCCGGCTCGCCGTCGGCCTGTGCGGGGTGCTGGCCGTGCTGCTGGTCCTCGCCACCGGCGCGGAAGCCGCCCGCCGCGGCCGCAGGCTCAGCGAGGCGCAGGCCGACCACGCCCGTCACACCGCGTACCTGGAACAGCGGCTCGCCGCCCAGGACGAGCTGATCACCCGCTTCGCCGTCGACATCCTGCCCACCGGTCTGCTCCGGCTGCGCGCCGGAGAACCGCTGCGGGACGTGCTGCGCAACGTCTACGACGTGGACCCGGAACTGCGCGGGCTGCACGAGTCGTACCGCGAGATGTTCCGTGTCGCGCTGCGCGGCGCCGACCACGAGATCTCGATGCGCGACGCGACCGAGCGCTCCTTCGTGAGCATCGCCCGCCGCGTGCAGGCCATCGTCCACCAGCAGGCCAAGGAACTGCGGGAGATGGAGGAGGACCACGGCCGCAACCCCGAGGTCTTCGACGACCTGCTCCGGCTCGACCACGGCACCTCGCTGATCGGCCGGCTCGCCGACACCATCTCCGTCCTCGGCGGCGGCCGCCCCGGCCGCCAGTGGCCCCTGCCGGTCTCCCTCTACAGCGTGCTGCGGGGCGCCATGTCCCGCATCCTGGAGTACCGCCGCATCGAGCTGAGCTCGATCGTCAACATCAACATCAAGGGCACCGCCGTCGAGCCGGTCATCCACGCCGCCGCCGAACTCCTCGACAACGCCACCCGCTACTCGCCGCCCTCGAACAAGGTGCACGTCACCGCCTCCGAGGTGCAGGCCGGCATCGCCATCGAGATCGAGGACGCCGGCGTCAGCCTGAGCGAGGAGTCCCGCGCCCGCATCGAGCAGATGATCGAGGACGCGAAGAACGGAGACGACGCGCAGAACCTCGGCGAGAACCCGCGTCTCGGCCTGGCCGTCGTCGGCCGGCTCTGCAAGCACTTCGACATGGAGGTCTCGCTGCGCGCCTCTGCCTACGGCGGGGTCCGCGCGATCCTCATCGTCCCGCGCGTCATGACCACCACCGAGCCCGGCGTCGGCGCCGCGCACGGCATCGGTGCCACCGGCGTGCCGCAGCCCGAACTCGGCGCCGTCGAGGGCCCGAAGCGGCCGCCCAAGAAGCGCCGCCCCACCAGTCCCAAGATCCCCGCCGGCATCTCCATGGAGGACGACGTCCCCGAGGTCACCGAGTGGACCGCGGGCGGCCTGCCGCAGCGCCGCAGCCGGGTGAAGACGCCGCTGAGCCAGCGTTATGCGGAACAGGCCGCCATCGAGCGCGCCGAGCGTGAGGGCAGGCCGACGATCTGGTCCCAGACCAGGTCCGAGCCGGAACCCGAGCCCGAGGTCGACCCCGAGCGCAAGAAGCTCCTGGAGCGGCCGCCGGGCATGTGGATGGAAGCCTTCTGGGACGGCCTGAGGGAGGGCATGCCCGAGGGCGCCACCGCGTCCGAACTGACCGACTTCACGCTGAATCCGACCAAGTACCTCCATCTGCTCAACGATTCGGACGGCCCCGCCGAGGGCGACGACGAGGGGAACCTCAAGTGATCCAGCAGCGAGCGAACCTGGACTGGATGCTCAAGCAGCTGAACGACGGCGTGCCGGGCATCGAGATGATCGTGGTGCTGTCCGCCGACGGGCTGCGCATCGCCCGCTACGGCGGCGACCCCGACGCCGCGGACCGGGTGGCCGCCGCCTGCGCGGGCGTGCAGAGTCTGGCCGGTGCCATCATCCAGGAGATCCCCGGCGCCGGTGACATGAAGGTCGTCGTCATCGAGATCGAGGGCGGCTACTTCTACCTCATGAACGCCGGCGCCAACGCCTACCTCGCCGTGCTCGCCGACGTGACCTGCGAGCCCGGCCGGATGAGCGGCATGATGCGCGACCTCGTCGTCCGGATCGGCGCCCACCTCACCAGTCCGCCCCGGAGGAACGGGCAGACCGTATGACTCCTCCACGACGCAACCGGCGCCAGGCCCGGCAGGAGCCGGCCCCGCCCGCGCCGCCCCCGAAAGCGGAGAACGCCGAGGCGCCGCCCAGGAACCCCGAACGCCTCTACACCATCGCCGGGTCCGCCGACGGCGGCCGGGCCGAACTCGACCTCGTGACATTGATCGTGGCGCGTTCCACGCCGCCGCCGGCCGCCTCACCCGAGCAGGCGGCGGTGCTCCGGCTCTCCGCCGCCCCGCTCTCCGTGGCCGAACTGTCGGCCTATCTGCAACTGCCGTTCAGTGCGACGACCGTACTGATCACCGAGCTGATCGCGGCCGAACTGGTGCAGGCGCGCGCCTCGATCGTCCGCCAGGCGCTTCCCGACCGTTCACTCCTCGAAGCGGTGATGCATGGACTTCAACGGCTCTGACACCCTCCCCGGCCCACGCGCCGAGGACCACCTGCCGCTCACGGCCCAGGCGGCGGTGAAGATCGTGATCGTGGGCGGCTTCGGCGTCGGCAAGACCACCATGGTCGGCTCCGTCAGCGAGATCCGCCCGCTGACCACCGAGGAGACCATGACCCAGGCCGGCATCGGCGTGGACGACAACTACGGGTCCGACTCCAAGACGGCCACCACCGTGGCCATGGACTTCGGCCGCATCAGCATCACCGACCAGCTGGTGCTCTACCTGTTCGGCACCCCCGGGCAGGAGCGATTCTGGTTCCTGTGGAACGGCCTGTTCGAGGGCGCACTCGGCGCGGTCGTCCTGGTCGACACCCGGCGCCTGGAAGTCAGCTTCGACGTCATGGGCCGGCTGGAGGAACGCGGCGTGCCGTTCGTCGTCGCCGTCAACACCTTTCCCGACGCCCCCCGTTACCCGGTCGAGGAACTGCGCATCGCCCTGGACCTCGCCCCGGACATCCCGATCATGGACTGCGACGTGCGCCGCCGGGCCTCCAGCAAGGACGTGCTGATGACCCTCATGCGCTTCCTGCACTCCCTCGCCCTGTCCGGCGCCCTCACCTGACCCCACCCGACGACCCCCACGCCATCCGTCTCCGGAGCGATCACCGTGACGCCTGAACCCTCGTCCCTCACCGGCACAGACCCCACCTCCGGACCGCCGCCGGACTGCCCGGCGCACGGCCTGGGCCCCGGGGGACTGCACCGGCTCTACGGCTCCGCCGCCGAGGACCTCGGCAGCCTCTACGAGCGGCTGCGCGACCAGTACGGTTCCGTGGCCCCCGTCCTGCTGCACGACGACGTCCCCATGTGGGTGGTGCTCGGGCACGCCGAGAACCTGCAGCTGGTGCGCAGCCCCTCGCAGTACACCCGCGACAGCCGCATCTGGTCCCCGCTGCTGGACGGCACCGTCAAGCCCGACCACCCGCTCATGCCGCACATCGCCTGGCAGCCCATCTGCTCCCATGCCGAGGGCGACGAGCACCAGCGGCTGCGGGCCGCCGTCACCGCGGCCATGTCGACCATCGACCACCGCAGCGTCCGCCGGCACATCGGCCGCTACACCCAGGGCCTGGTCAACAGCTTCTGCGAGCGGGGCGGGGCGGACCTGGTCTCCCAGTTCGCCGAGCACCTGCCGATGGCCGTCATGTGCGAGATCCTCGGCATGCCCGAGGAGTACGACGACCGGATGGTGCAGGCCGCCCGGGACGCCCTGAAGGGCACCGAGACCGCCATCCAGAGCCACACCTACGTCATGGACGCGCTCAGCCGGCTCACCACCCGGCGCCGCCACCGGCCCGAGGACGACTTCACCAGTCACCTCATCACCCACCCGGCCGGGCTCTCCGACGACGAGGTACGCGAACATCTGCGCCTCGTCCTCTTCGCGGCCTACGAGGCCACCGCCAACCTGCTCGCCAACGCGCTGCGCATGGTCCTCACCGAGCCCGGTTTCCGGGCCCAGCTCAACGGCGGCCAGATGACGGTGCCGGAGGCGATCGAGCAGTCCCTGTGGGACGAGCCGCCGTTCAGCACCGTCTTCGGCTACTACGCCAAGCAGGACACCGAGCTGGGCGGCCGGCACATCCGCAAGGGCGACGGGCTGCTGTTCGCCCCGGCGCCGGGCAACCTCGACCCGCGCATCCGCCCGGACCTGTCGGCCGGCATGCAGGGCAACCGCTCCCACCTGGCCTTCGGCGGCGGCCCGCACGAGTGCCCCGGCCAGGACATCGGCCGCGCCATCGCCGACGTCGGTGTCGACGCCCTGCTGACCCGGCTGCCCGACATCCGGCTCGACTGCCCGGAGGAGCAGCTGCACTGGCGGGCGTCCATCGCCTCCCGGCACCTGGTCGCCCTGCCCGTGCGGTTCGAACCCAAGCCGCAGCAGGACGTCGACCTGCCGCCGAGGTCCATGCCGCTGCCTCAGCAGCGCGCCAACTGGCAGGTGACCACGGCGCCCGCCGAGCCGCCCGCACCGGCGGCCGCGCCGCAGCCTGCGCCGGTCCCCGAACCCGCCCTCACGCCTCCGGAGCCGGCCACGCCCCGGGGCGCCTGGCGTCGCCTGCTGCGCTGGTGGCGCGGCGAGTGACCGGAGACTGGTCCCCGCAGGCCCAGGTGCCGTACGACGACCAGGCCCGCAGCACGCGCCCGCTGACGAGCGTGTGCTCCGCCCCGGTGACCGGATCGGTGAACTCCAGCCTCCGCGCGAGCAGTTGCAGCGGACGCGTGAAGTCACCGGCCGGCACCGGGCCGGTCACCTCCGGATACAGCGGATCGCCGAGGATGGGCACGCCGAGCGCGCTCAGGTGGACCCGCAGCTGATGGGTCTGCCCGGTCGCCGGGACGAGCCGGTAACGGCCCAGTCCGTCCCGGTGTCCGGCGAGTTCCACGTAGGTCTCGGCGTTCGGCTCGCCCTCGGTCTCCCGAGCGGCCTGCACCCCGCGCTCCTTCACGATCCTGCTGCGCACGGTCCGGGGGAGGTCGAGCGAGGGGTCGTACGGCGCGATCGCCTCGTACTCCTTGCGCACCAGCCGGTCGCTGAACAGCGTCTGGTACGCGCCGCGTTCCGCGGGCCGCACCGTGAACAGCACCAGTCCCGCGGTCAGCCGGTCCAGCCGGTGCGCCGCCGTCAGCGTCGGGATGCCCAGTTCGCGCCGCAGCCGGGCCAGCGCGGTCTCGGCGACATGCGTGCCGCGCGGGGTCGTGGCCAGGAAGTGCGGTTTGTCGGCCACCACGATGTGCTCGTCCCGGTACACCACCTCGATCGGGAAGGGCACCGGCACCTCGGCGGGCAGTTCCCGGTGGAACCACACGTAGGTCCCCGGCGCGTACGGCGCGTCCGGCGCCACCGGCCGGCCGTCGGCCCCGACGATCAGCCCCGCGTCGAACATGCCCTCGATCGTGCCGGGACCGGCCCCCGTGAGCCGCTGCACCAGGTACTCCCGCACGGTGGCCCCCGCCCCGCCCACGGGCAGCCGGATCCGCACGGGGTCCACACCGTCGCGCTGGGGGAGCGGGGCGGGCGGGGGCGGGATACGGCGTCTCACCGGATCCAGGGTACGAGGGCGGAAACGGACGTGGTGCCGGCCCCGCACGCGGCAGTATGCCGATCATGCCGTTTCTCATCAGCCCCGTGCTGACCCCCGGAGCCCTCGCCCGCACGCCGCAGCCCGTCCTCCCCACCGGTGACGGCCTGCTCCTGCGCCCCTGGCGGGCCGAGGACGCGTCCGCCGTCCACGCCGCCTTCCAGGACCCGGCGCTGAACCAGTGGCACCTCAGGACCTGCGACTCCGAGGAGGAGGCCGCCGGCTGGATCGCGCGGTGGCAGACGGGGTGGGAGGGTGAGCGCGAGGCCCAGTGGGCCGTGGCGGACGAGGCCGGCGGTGAACTGGTGGGCCGGGTCGCACTGCGGCAGATGCTGCTCGGTGACGGGGTCGCCGAGGTCGCCTACTGGACGGTGGCGCGGGCGCGCGGCCGGGGCGTCGCGGTGCGGGCCACGATCACGCTGAGCCGCTGGGCGCTCGAGGAGATCGGCTTCCACCGCCTCGAACTCTTCCACGCCACCGCCAACGAGGCCTCCTGCCGGGTCGCCGTCAAGGCCGGCTTCGCGACGGAGGGCACCAAGCGCAGCGCCCTGCTCCACCCGGACGGCTGGCACGACATGCACTTCCACGCACGCGTGAACGGCGACTGAGCGGTCCGGCCGCGGGCGGCGCCGCGGTGATCGAGCCGCACGGCCGCGGGAGCGCCCCGGTGGTCGAGTGCCGCCGGCGTGAGTGCGCCGCGGTGATCGAGTGCCGCCGGCGTGAGGGCACCCCGGTGATCGATTCGGCTGCGCCGGGGGCGGTGGCCGGCAGCCGTGACATGATGGCGGGCCGATTCCCGCCGTACCGAGGTGCCACCGTATGCCGGCCTTCGAGCTAGCCGACCGACTCGTCATCGGTGTCGCCTCCAGCGCCCTGTTCGATCTGCGGGAGTCGGACGCGGTCTTCCGGGAACAGGGCGAAGAGGCATACCGGGCCTACCAGGAAGAGCACCTGGACGACACGCTCCGTCCGGGGACCGCCTTCGCCTTCCTGCGGCGGCTGCTGTCCCTGAACGACCTGAGCGAGCCCGACGACCCCCTCGTCGAGGTCATCATGCTCTCCCGCAACGACCCCGACACGGGCCTCAGGGTGATGCGGTCGATCCAGACCCACGGACTGCCCATCAGCCGGGCCATCTTCCGTCAGGGGCGTTCGCCGTACCCGTTCATGACGGCGCTGAACATGTCCCTGTTCCTGTCCGCCGACGAGCGTGACGTGCGGGAGGCAGTCGCCGCCGGGCTGCCGGCCGGGCACGTGCTCGGTTCGGCGTACGCGGACGACCCGGCCGACCCGGATCTGCGGATCGCCTTCGACTTCGACGGAGTGCTCGCCGGTGACGCCGCGGAACGGGTGTACCAGTCCGGCGGGCTGGCGGAGTTCCGCGCGCACGAGGCACGGAACGCGGCGACCCCGCACGACCCCGGACCGCTGCGCGACTTCCTCGCCGGCGTGAACCGGATACAACGGCGCGAGGAGGAGCGGCGCGTGAGCCACCCGGGCTACGACAGGCGCGTCCACGTGTCCATCGTGACCGCGCGCAACGCACCCGCGCACGAGCGTGCCGTGCGGAGCCTGAAGGAGTGGGGTGTCCGGGTCGACGACGCCTTCTTCCTCGGCGGCATAGACAAGGGCGCGGTCATGAAGGTGCTGAACCCGCACATCTTCTTCGACGACCAGGTGGCCCATCTGGAGAGCACGTCCAGGACCACGCCCAGCGTGCACATCCCGTTCGGCAAGATCAACGAGACGGCGCCCTGACGGCGGTGACCGCGCGGGAAGCCGGCCATGCCCCGGGAGCGTCCCGGTGCGGAGAGGCGGCGGTGGCTTCTCGCGCCGGGGGTGATGGTGGCTTCCGGCCGGGGCGGCTGCGTTCCGGCGGGGGTGATGGTGGCTTCCGGCCGGGGGCGGCCCCGTTGCGCGGGAGGCGGCCGCTCCAACCGGGTGCCGCCGCACCGGCGTGGTCAGGCGGCCTGTGCGCCGCTCTCCTGCTCGGCCTCGATGCGGGCGTTCCAGTCCCGCTTGGAGGCCTGCCAGCCGTCCTCGTTGTGACCGAGGCGCCAGTAGCCGGAGATGGACAGGTCCTCGCGCGGGGTCTGCAGTTCGACGCGGAGCAGGCGGCGCAGTTCCTTCACGAAGCTCGCCTCGCCGTGCACGAAGGCGTGCAACCGCCCCTCGGGGAAGTCCAGCGCGCGGACGGCCTCCAGCAGGGCCTCGCCGACCGGCCGGTCACCGCGGTGCAGCCACGAGACCTGCACCTCGGAGTCGATCTTCTGCTCCTCCTCGGGGCCCGACACCTCGACGAAGGCGTGCGCGCGGGCACCGGCCGGCAGCGCCTCCAGGGCGCGGGCGATCGCGGGCAGCGCGCTCTCGTCACCGGCGAGCAGATGCCAGTCGGCCTCCGGATCGGGCGCGTAGGCACCACCGGGACCCACGAAGTGGACCTCCTCGCCGGGCCGGGCGCGGAGGGCCCACGGTCCGGCCAGGCCCTCGTCGCCGTGGATGACGAAGTCCAGGGTCAGCTCGCGGCGTTGCGGGTTCCAGGCGCGCACGGTGTACGTCCGGGTCACCGGCCACTGCTCGCGCGGGAACTCGGCCCGGATCCGCTCCAGGTCGAAGGGGACCGGGTAGGTCACGCCCTGAGGGCCGAACAGCAGCTTCACATAGTGGTCGGTGCAGGTGTCCGCCGTGAATCCGGCCAGGCCCTCGCCACCGAGCACCACGCGCTGCATGTGCGGGGTGAGCCGTTCGGTCCGCACCACCTGGGCGGTGTGGGCCTTGCGCGGCTTTCGTCCGGGGCGCTCTGCCATCACGGCCTCCTGCGAATTGGTTAGGTTTACCTAAGTTAGCATCCTGTTCCGCATCGGCACCTCTCTCCCGGTCACTTGACGAGTGCCCCTACCGCAAAATTCCCGTCAAGGCCGCCCGGCCAGCGTGCCCAGCAGCCGCTGCAGCGAGCCGCCCAGTCCCCACCGCCTCGCCAGCTCCTCCAGCGCCGCCGGATCGCGCGGCGCGTGCGGCACGGCGGTGTCGACGTCGGGCAGCGGTACGTCGCCGGCGACCCGCACCACCTTCGGCGCGACCGCGAGGTACGGCCCGGCCTCGGTGAGCCGCTTGCGCTGCGACGGCGTGAGCGGGGCCCGCGGGTCGTCGACCGCTGCCATGATCCCGGCCAGGTCACCGAACTCGGCGAGCAGTTTGGCGGCCGTCTTCTCGCCGATCCCGGCCACGCCCGGCAGGCCGTCGCTGGGGTCGCCGCGCAGCAGCGCCAGGTCCGCGTACCCGCGCCCGTCGACCCCATACTTCCCGCGCAGTACGGCCTCGTCGGTCAGCTGCAGGGTGCCGACGCCCTTGAGCGGGTACAGCACACGGATCCCGCGGGCGTCGTCCACCAGCTGGTAGAGGTCGCGGTCGCCGGTGACGATATCCACCGGGCCGTCCGCGCGCGCGGTGAACGTGCCGATCACGTCGTCCGCCTCGTACCCGGCGACCCCGACGCGCGCGATCCCGAGCGCGTCCAGCACCTCCTCGATCACCGGCACCTGCGGGGAGAGCGTGTCCGGCACCTGCTCCTCGTCGGGGGCGCCCGTGTGCTCCTCGGCGACCCGGTGCGCCTTGTAGGTGGGGATGAGGTCCACCCGCCACTGCGGCCGCCAGTCGGCGTCCATGCAGGCCACCAGCTCGTCCGGCCGGTGGTCCTTGACCAGCCGGTCGATGAAGTCCAGCAGCCCGCGCACGGCGTTCACGGGCGTGCCGTCCGGTGCCTTCACGGAGTCCGGCACGCCGAAATAGGCGCGGAAGTACAGCGAGGCGGTGTCGAGGAGCATCAGTCGTCCGGTCACGCCCGCATCATGCCGCACGGCACCGACAGTGACCTTTCGCGCGCGGGCACGGCGATCATTCGTGCCGGAGGACGGTGTCCCTCTGCGTCGGAGCTTCGGGACCGGTCGTGCCGGAGCACGGCGTCCCTTTCGCCTCGTAGTTCCAGGACCGTTCGTGCCCGAGCACGGTGTCCCTTTCGCCTCGTAGTTCCGGGACCGTTCGTGCCCGAGCACGGTGTCCCTTTCGCGTCGTAGTTCCGGGACCGTTCCGGGACCGTTCGTGCCGGAGCACGGTGTTTCTCGCCGCTGGAACGCGTTGCGCGCTGCGCATCGCCGTGAGCCCGGGCACGTGTGGGTTTGCCTCGGCCCGACCTGGGGAGGCGCCGCCCCGGAACGAGGCCGGTCGCCTTCTGTCACCTTGCCGGCCGGCCCCTCGTCTCCTGTCCCTGTCCCTGAGACGTGAGGTACGCGTGCAAGCGAGGCTTGAGGCGGAGCACCTGTTCAAGGTGTTCGGCAGACGACCGGACCAAGCAGTGGAACGACTGCGGCGAGGCGCCGACCGGGAGGAACTGCGCGCCGACGGGACCACCGCCGCCGTCATCGACGCCTCCTTCCGCGTCGAGGCGGGCGAGATCTTCGTCGTCATGGGGCTGTCCGGCTCCGGCAAGTCCACCCTCCTGCGCACGCTCAACGGGCTGCTGGAGCCCACCGCGGGCACCGTGCGCTTCGACGGCGAGGACCTGACCGCGCTCTCCGCCCGCGGTCTGCGCGAGCTGCGCTCCAGGAAGATCAGCATGGTCTTCCAGCACTTCGCGCTCTTCCCGCACCGCAGCGTCCGCGAGAACGCCGCCTACGGCCTGGAAGTGCAGGGCGTGCCCCGCGCCGAGCGCGCACGCCGCGCCGACGAGGCGCTCGCCCTGTGCGGCCTGGCCGGGTGGGAGAAGTCCTGGCCCGACGAGCTGTCCGGCGGCATGCAGCAGCGCGTCGGCCTGGCCCGCGCCCTGGCCACCGACGCCGATCTGCTGCTGATGGACGAGTCCTTCAGCGCCCTGGACCCGCTGATCCGGCGCGACATGCAGGACCAGCTCCTGGAACTGCAGAAGACCCTGAGGAAGACCATCGTCTTCATCACCCACGATCTCAACGAGGCGATGCGGCTCGGCGACCGGATCGCCGTCATGCGCGACGGACGGATCGTCCAGATAGGCACCGCCGAGGACATCCTGCTGCGCCCCGCGGACGACTACGTCGCCTCCTTCATCCGGGACGTCGACCGTTCCCGCGTGCTGACCGCCGCCTCCGTCATGGACACCGAACTGCGCGGTGACGAGGCGGACTGCGGCTGCGAGACCGCGACGCCCGCGACGCCGTTCACCGAGCTGTGCGCGATCAGCGCCCGGGTGTCCCACCCGGTCGCCGTCCTCGACGCCGGCCGCACCCTCGTCGGGGTGGTGCCCCGGCAGCGCCTGGTCGGCTTCCTCGGCGACGAGGCGGGCGAACCCACGGCGTGCCGCGACGGCCGGAAGAAGGTGCTCTCCGGTGCCTAGGCTGCCCCTCGGCGACTGGGTCGACTCCGGTGTGAACTGGCTGGTCGACCACCTCTCCTGGCTCTTCGACGCCATCAAGGCGGTCATGGAGGGCATGTACGACGGCATCGACGCCGTGCTCGCCGCCCCCCAGCCGCTGCTGATGGCCGGCATCCTCGCCGTCGTCGCCTGGTGGCTGCGCGGCCTGCTCGCGGGCATCCTCGCCTTCGCCGGATTCGCCCTCGTCGACTCGCTGGAGCTGTGGGACCGGGCGATGTCCACCCTCGCCCTGGTGCTCGTGGCGACCGTGATCGCCCTGGTGATCTCCCTGCCGCTGGGCGTCTGGGCGGCCCGGTCCAAGGCGGTCAGCGCGGCCGTACGGCCCGTGCTGGACCTGCTGCAGACGATGCCGTCGATGGTCCTGCTGATCCCGGCCATGCTCTTCTTCGGCCTCGGCACGGCCGCCGGTGTCGTCGCCACCCTGATCTTCGCGCTCGCCCCCGGCGTCCGCATGACCGAGCTGGGCATCCGCCAGGTCGACGCCGAACTGGTGGAGGCCGCGGAGGCGTTCGGCACCACCCCGCGTGACGTGCTGTGGCGGGTCCAGCTGCCGCTCGCCCTGCCCACCATCATGGCCGGCGTCAACCAGGTGATCATGCTGGGCCTGTCCATGGTCGTGATCGCCGGCATGGTCGGCACCGGCGGCCTCGGCGGCGCCGTCAACGAGGCCATCGGCCAGCTCGACATCGGTTACGGCTTCGAGGCGGGCGTCGGCATCGTCGTCCTCGCGATCTACCTGGACCGCGTCACCGGCGCGCTCGGCACCCAGCTGTCCCCGCTGGGCCGCAGGGCCGCCGCGAAGGCCCCCGCGCGCGCGTGGGCCCATCGTCCACGCCCGGCCGTCGCCGTGGTGGGCGTGGTCGTCCTCGCCCTCGCCGCGGGCGGCCTCGGCATCTTCGGCTCCTCCGGCAGCAGCTCCGAGGCCTCCGGCACGAACGTCGGCAAGGGCAAGGAGGTCAGGATCGGCTACATCCCCTGGGACGAGGGCATCGCCTCCACCTTCCTGTGGAAGGAGCTGCTGGAGGAGCGCGGCTTCAAGGTGACCACCAGCCAGTACGCCGCCGGCCCCCTCTACACCGGCCTCGCCGCCGGCCAGCTGGACTTCGAGACCGACTCCTGGCTGCCCACCACGCACGCCGAGTACTGGAAGAAGTACGGCAAGCAGCTCGACGACCTCGGCTCGTGGTTCGGTCCCACCTCGCTGGAGCTGTCCGTGCCGTCCTACGTGAAGGACGTGAACTCCCTGGCGGACCTGAAGGACCACGCCTCGGAGTTCGGCGGGAAGATCATCGGCATCGAGCCCAGCGCGGGCGAGATGGGCCTGCTCAAGAGCAAGGTGCTCAAGGCGTACGGCCTCCAGGGCGACTACGACGTGGTCGACGGCTCCACCCCGGCCATGCTGGCCGAGCTCAAGCGCGCCTACGCCAGGAAGCAGCCGGTCGTCGTCACCCTGTGGTCGCCGCACTGGGCGTACAACGACTACAAGCTGAAGAAGCTCCGGGACCCCGAGGGCGCCTGGGGCAAGGGCGACGGGGTGCACACCCTCGCCCGCAAGGGCTTCGCCGCCGACAACCCCGAGGTCGGCCGCTGGCTGAAGGACTTCTCGATGACCGAGAAGCAGCTCACCGGCCTGGAGGCGGAGATCCAGAAGGCCGGCAAGGGCAAGGAGCAGGACGCCGTGCGCGGCTGGCTGCGCCGCAACCCCGGGCTGGTCGACAAGTGGGCCCCGGTCGCGGGGCAGCGGGCGCAGAGCCGGGCGGCCGGGTGACCTGACGGGCCCGACCGCCGCCCGAGGGGGCGCCGGCGCCCTGACACGCTCGGGGGGCGCCGCCCCCGGGGGGGGTG
>NZ_JBEOTD010000024.1:11916-125560 GCF_040426375.1 Streptomyces sp. NPDC096012 | reverse complement strand
AGGCCGTCGCCGGAGCACTTCATCAGGGGCGCGCCCTCGCCGGTGATCCAGTCACGGGCGATCTGCCGGACGGCCGGCGCCGCGGCGTCACAGCGCTCGGGCACTCCTCGCCGCATGCGGCAGGCGGCACCGGTGCCGTCCAGCCCACCGGCCCACTGGGACACAGCAGGCATTTCCACCTTCGGCTCCTGCAACATCCTCCACGGGGAAGGGACTTGCCACCTCCCATCGGCAACACGGCGGACACACAGCACCGTTGACTCGTTTCAGTGCTGACCCTAGGCTCGCTCGCCATCGGTTCCGGCCAGGGTTCGCACACATGGCCCCGTTCCCGACATGCGTGCGGCCGTCCGTCGCCGCCATGACGGGCGGGGCGCTGCCGCTCGACCGGAAACGCCGTTCCGCTCCGTTCCGACGACTCGGGAGAGTATGTGAACAGACGTCGCGCGTCCGGCTGGGCCACCTCGGTACTCGTCACCACGCTGGCGCTGACCGGCGCAACCGCCGGCCCCGCCGGCGCGTCACGGGCCGCCGCTTCCGCCCGGACCCCGGCCACGGCCGTCGCCACCGCGACCGACGGCATCACGCACGAGCAGAACGACCGTGTCCCCGAGGGCTCGGTCTGGACCCAGCACTACTTCCCGTCCTCGGACGGCTCCGGCGCCGAACTGCACGGCGACCTGCTCATGCCCGAAGGCGTACCCGCCACGCGGAAGGTGCCGGTCATCCTCTCCATCGGCCCGTACTTCGGGCACACGGGCCAGACGGGCCCCGAGGGCTGGACCCACACCGGTCCCTCGAACCGCTTCCAGGACTTCATCGACGGCAGTGACCTCTTCGCCCACGGCTACGCGTTCCTCATGGTCGACCTGCGCGGCTTCGGCGGCTCGACCGGCTGCCTCGACTGGGGCGGTCCCGGCGAGCAGGCCGACGTGAAGGCCGCGATCGACTGGGCCGCGCACCAGCCCTGGTCCACCGGCGCGGTGGGCATGTACGGCAAGTCCTACGACGCCGTCACCGGCCTCATCGGCAACGACCTGAAGCAGTCCGCGCTGAAGGCCGTCGTCGCGGGCGAGCCCCTCTGGGACATGTACCAGTACATCTACTCCAACGGCGTGCCCCGCCCCAATGTGACCGGAACCGCGAACGCCTACAACGGCATCGCCACCATGGCCCCGCTGCCGGACGACGACGGGCACTACCAGGCGAACGCCCGGTACGAGGACACCCACCCCGGGTGCCTGACCGGGAACTCGGCCGGCTACCGGATATCCGACCAGAAGGACCCGTTCTGGACCTCCCGTGACCTGGCCAGGATGGCCCGGGGCACCAGCACGCCGCTCTTCGTCACCCAGGGCTTCATCGAGAACAACACCAAGCCCGAGGAGATGCAGGAGTACCTCACCAACCACAGGGGCCCCGAGCGCGGTTGGGTCGGCCAGTGGGACCACGTGCGTGGTGGCGACCGGGTAAGCGACGGTCGCCTGGCCATGGGCCGCGGAGGCTGGTACGACGAGACGCTGTCCTTCTACGACCAGTACCTCAAGGGAGTCCGGCCCTCGGTCCGCTACCCGAGGTACTCCGTCGAGGACTCCACCGGTCACTGGCGGGCCCAGGACACCTGGCCGGTGGTGGAGCGGAACGTCACCCTCCCACTGGGGAGGGGCAGTTACGTCGACGACGGCGGTGCCTCCGCCCGCGCCGGCCTTGCCGCGGCCGGCACGCCGGCGCCCAAGGCGGTGCAGCCGTCGGGCAACTGGGACATGGAGCACGCCCCGGCGACCGAGCAGCCGGCGCCCAAGGGGCTGGCCAAGGGGATCGCGAGGAGGCAGCAGGCCGGTGAGACCGGCTCCAGCTTCTTCGTCTGGTCGCGGCCGCTCGCCAGGGACGTACGGCTGACCGCCACGCCGAACATCTCGCTGACCGCGAGGGGCGAGGGCAACATCATGCTCAAGCTCTACGACGTCGGCCCGGACGGCAAGGCCGTGATGTTCGACGAGCAGGTCTCCCTGCTGAAGGCGGGGCGGATGAGCGTCGACCTCAAGGCGACCGACTGGACTCTGGCGGCCGGGCACGTCCTGGCCGTGGAGATCGGCTCGATCCAGACCGGGTCGTGGCGTGACACACCGTCGGGCCAGACCATCCATGTCTCGGGCGCCGTGCTGAGGCTGTCCCTGGACGACCCGTCCGACGACGTGGCCACCCAGGGAGACCGCTCACCGTACCTGGACACCTACCTGCGCCAGTACACGGTGGACCTGCCGGCCGGTCCGGCGTCCTTCACCGTGACACGCGGCGGGCACATCTGATCCCACCCTCACCGGCCGGCGCCGGACGGCACGGCTCCCAGGCCCCCTTCGGAGCACCGTCCGGCACCGGCCCGGGCGCCGGGCGACGCCCGCGGACGCGGACGACGTCACGGGCCCGAAACCGGGCCCGTCATGCCAGCGTGAAGCGCACCGGCGTCGCCACCGCGGCCTGGGCCACCGCCGCCAGGGCGGCGTCCGCGACGACGCCGATCACCGGGTAGCCGCCCGTCGTCGGGTGGTCGTGCAGGAACACCACCGGGCGCCCGTCCGGGGGCACCTGGACCGCGCCGAGAACCATGCCCTCACTGGGCAGCTCGTCCGTCGACCGGCGTTCCAGAGGGGGTCCTTCGGTGCGCAGCCCGATGCGGTTGCTGTGCGGGGACACCCGGTACGTGGCCGAGGTGAGGGTGCGCAGTGCCGCGGCGGTGAACCAGTCGGCGCGGGGGCCGGGCCGCAGCGGCAGGACGAGTTCGGTGGGCGGCGCCGGCCAGGGGGCGGCGTCGGGTACCGCCGCCGCCCACCGGGCCGGGGCTCCCAGCGGCAGGACGTCCCCGTCGCGCAAGGGCGCCGGGCCGAGCCCGGAGAGCAGGTCCGTCGAACGGCTGCCGAGGACCGGCTCGACGGCGACGCCCCCGGCGACGGCCACGTACGAGCGCACGCCCGCCGTCACCGTGCCCGCGTCCAGAACGGCGCCCGCGGGCACCCGCACCGGCGCGCCCCAGGCCACCGGCCGCCCGTCGACCGTCACCGGGCAGGGCGCCCCGCCCACCACGACGGTGACGCCGCGGTCCGGGCGCAGGGCGCAGCCGGTCAGGGTGGTCTCCAGGACGGCGGCCCCGGGGTCGTTGCCGACCAGCCGGTTCGCGAGTCTCCTCGCGGGCTCGTCCATGGCGCCGGAACGCGGCACCCCCAGGTGTGCGTGGCCGCGCCGGCCGGAGTCCTGGACCGTGGTGAGGGCGCCGGATCGTACGACGGTGAGCTTGGCGTTCACGCCGCACCGGCCTCTGTGACGAATCGCACCCGGGTTCCCGGTACGAGCAGCGCCGGTTCGTCCCGCGCGAGGTCCCACAGCCGAGCCGGGTCGGGCATGGTGCCGATCAGCTGCCAGCCGCCGGGGGTGGCGCGCGGGTAGACCGCGCTGTAGGGGCCGGCGAGCGCGACGGCTCCGGCCGGCACCCGGGTACGGGGCGTACCGCGGCGCGGCACGTGCAGTTCCGGGGGCAGTCCGGTGAGGTAGCCGAAACCCGGCGCGAAACCGCAGAAGGCGACGCGGTAGGTGTACGAGGAGTGGCGTGCGGCGACCTCGTCGGCGCCGATCCCCCACAGGGCGGCCACGTCGGCCAGGTCCGGCCCGTCGTAACGCACGGGGATCTCCATCGTTCCCCGGTCGTCGGCGGCCTGTGCCGGAATGTCCCGGTCGGCGAGCCGGCGGGCCAGCGCCTCGGGGTCCGCGACGCCGTCCAGCAGGACGGTCCGCGCTCCCGGCACGATCTCCTCGACCGGCGGCAGGGTGCCCGCCGCGCGCAGCCGCAGCAGTTCGGCGTGGAAGGCCCCGGTGCGCTCCGCGTCCGGCAGTTCGACGAGCAGTGCGTGACGCCCGGCGGGACGGATGTCCAGCGGTCGGCGCCGGTTCATGCGAACGCCCCGACCGTGACCCCGGCCGTCTCGAGTGCCTCGCGCACGCGTGCCGCGATCCGGGCCGCGCCCGGGGTGTCGCCATGGACGCACAGGGAGCGCGCGGCCACCGCGACGGTGGTGCCGTCCACGGCCTCGACCGCGCCCTGTATCGCGAAGCCGAGCGCCCGCCGCACCACCGCGTCCTCGTCGGTCACCACGGCGTTCGCCTCGCGGCGCCCGACGAGTGTGCCCTCGGGGGTGTAGACGCGGTCCGCGAAGGCCTCCGGTATGCCGGTGAGCCCCGCGTCCTCGGCGGCGGCGAGCAGCCGCGACCCCGGCAGACCGAGCACCGGCAGCGCCCCGCCGGCGAGCCGCACCCCCGCCACCACGGCGGCGGCCTGCTCGGCGTCGCGCACGGTGCGGTTGTAGAGGGCGCCGTGCGGCTTGACGTACGCCACCTCCGCCCCGGCGGCCTCGGCGAAGACGCGCAGCGCGCCGATCTGGTACGCCGTCTCGGCCGCCAGTTCGTCGCCGGGCACGTCCATCGCGCGCCGCCCGAAGCCGGCCAGGTCCCGGTAGGACACCTGGGCCCCGATCCGCACCCCGCGCTCGGCGGCCAGGTCACAGACGCGCCGCATCACGGAGGGGTCGCCCGCGTGGAAGCCGCAGGCGACGTTGGCGCTGGTGACGACGGAGAGGAGGGCGTCGTCGTCGGTGAGGGCCCAGCGGCCGAAGCCTTCACCGAGGTCTGCGTTGAGGTCGATCATCACGCTCGGAACGTAGTCGATTGTTGAACGATCCGACAAGGGGCCGATTTCGCCGTTCGGTACATCATTCGGCCTCTCCCCCTTGTTCCATCGTTCAACGATCCCCTAAAGTCCGTGCAACCCACACGGATCCGAGGTCCCCCGGATCCGTGCCGCCCCTGGCGCTGTGCCCCTTACGCCTGAAGAAGGCCACCGCATGATCGTTCTTCTCGGTGTGGTCGTGGTGATCCTCGGATTCGTCACGCGCCGCAATCCCGTCCTCGTGGTCGGCGTCGCCGGTATCGCCACCGGACTGCTCGGCAGGATGAGCCCACTCGACATCCTCGCGGCCTTCGGCCGGTCCTTCGCCGACAGCCGCTCGGTCACCGTCTTCGCCATCGTCCTTCCGGTGATCGGGCTGCTGGAGCGCTACGGCCTGCGCGAACAGGCCCGCAATCTCATCGGCCGCCTCGGCGGCCTCAGCGCCGGCCGCTTCCTCGCCGTCTACCTGCTGGTCCGCCAGGTCACGGCGGCCTTCGGCCTCAACAGCATCGGCGGTCCCGCGCAGACCGTGCGGCCACTCGTCGCGCCCATGGCCGAGGCCGCCGCCGAGCGCTCGGCGGGAGCGACGCTGCCCGACCGCCTCCGCGAGAAGGTGCGTTCGTACTCCGCCTCGTCCGACACCGTCGGCGTCTTCTTCGGCGAGGACTGCTTCATCGCGATCGGCTCGATCCTGCTGATCACCGGCTTCGTGAACTCGACGTACCACCAGGACCTGGAGCCGACCCAGCTGGCCCTGTGGGCGGTGCCGCTCGCCGTCTGCGCCTTCCTCATCCACGGCGCCCGCCTGTTGCTCCTGGACAGGCAGCTCCAGCGCGAGATGGCGCTGGCCGCCGCCGAGCACGACCTGCCGCTTCCGAAGGGGACCACCAAGTGATCAAGGTCGAATGGCTGTACTGGCTGGTGGGTCTCGTCTTCGTCGTCATGGCCGTGCAGATGGCCGCCGACCGCAGCAATCCCAAGCGGTGGACGTCCGCCGCCTTCTGGGGCCTGCTCGGGCTCACGTTCCCGTACGGCACGGGGGTCGCCAACGCCACCGCGGGTGCCGGGGGCTGGACCCTGCCCGCCGAACCGCTCGGCGTCGCGGTCCTCGCCCTGATCGTGCTGGCCGGCTTCAACTTCCTCGGCAAGGGCGTCCCCGACACCACCACGAACGAGCAGCGCGAGGCCTCCGCGGCCCGGCTCGGCAGCCGCATCTTCATCCCCGCCCTGACGATCCCCCTCGTCGCCATCGTCTGCGCCTCCCTGCTCGACACGTCCGGGCTGTTCGAGACGGGCAAGGCCACCCTCCTCGGACTCGGCGTCGGATGCCTCGCCGCCCTGGTCGTCGGCATGCTGGTCACCGGCGAGAAGAAGCTCTCCGTCCCGGTGCACGCGGGGCGTTCCATGCTGGAGGCGATGGGTTCCGCCCTGCTGCTGCCTCAGCTCCTCGCCGTGCTCGGCTCGATCTTCGCGCTGGCCGGAGTCGGCACCCAGGTCGGCAAGATCGTGAACGGTGTCCTGCCGGACAACTCCAGGTACCTCGCGGTGATCGCGTACTGCCTCGGCATGTTCCTGTTCACCGTGATCATGGGCAACGCCTTCGCGGCGTTCCCGGTGATGACCGCGGCGATCGGCTGGCCCGTCCTCATCGAGCAGATGCACGGCAACGTCCCGGCCGTCCTGTCGATCGGCATGCTCGCCGGCTTCAGCGGCACGCTCTGCACACCGATGGCGGCCAACTTCAACATCGTCCCGGCGACACTGCTCGAACTGAAGGACCAGTACGGACCGATCAAGGCACAGATCCCGACGGCGCTCCCGCTGCTGGTCTGCTGCACCGCGATCATGGCGTTCTTCGCCTTCTGAGCGCTGGTGGCGCCCGCCTTCCGATCCGCCCTTCCCGACCGATCCGACCCGCAAGGAAGTGCCATGACCCGTGTCCTCATCACCGGCTTCGCCCCGTTCGACGGCGAGAGGGTCAACCCCTCCTGGCAGGCGGCCTCCCTCGTGGCCGCCGAGCCGCCCGCCGGGCTCACCGTGACCGCCACAGAACTCCCCTGCGACTTCGGCAAGTCCATCGACGCGCTGCGCGACGCCATCCGCGCTTCCAACCCCGACCTGGTCGTCTGCCTGGGCCAGGCCGGCGGCCGCCCCGGCGTCACCGTCGAACGCGTCGGCATCAACATCGACGACGCACGCATCCCCGACAACGCGGGCAACCAGCCCATCGACGAACCGGTCGTCCCGGGCGGCCCCGCCGCGTACTTCTCCACCCTCCCGGTGAAGGCCTGCGTCGCCGCCCTGCGTGAGGCCGGTGTCCCCGCCGCCGTCTCCCACACCGCGGGCACGTTCGTCTGCAACCACGTCACCTACGGCCTCGGTCACCTCATCGCCACCGAGTTCCCGCACGTCCGCGGTGGTTTCGTGCATGTCCCCTGGGCGCCGGAACAGGTCACCGACGGCACCGCCCCGGCCCTGGAGCCCGCCACGGTCGCCCGCGGAGTGCGCGCCCTGCTGGTCACCGCGGCCGACTTCCCCGCGGGCGAGGACCTGCCGGTCACCGAGGGAGCCACCCACTGATGCCGCTCACCGCCCATGCGGCCGCCTTCGCCCGGCTCGCCCTCGCGAACGTCACGCGGGAGTACCCCAACTTCCCGGCCCATCTGGTGACATCGGCGGACGAGCAACTCCGGCCGGCCGCTCTGCACCCGGCCTTCTACGGCGCCTACGACTGGCACTCCTGCGTCCACATGCACTGGCTGCTCGTCCGCCTGCTGCGCCGCCACGGCGGAACGCCGGCGTTCGCCGAGACGGCGCCGGTCGTCGGCGTGCTCGACAGTCACCTCACCCCCCGGAACCTCGCCGTCGAGGCCGCCTACCTCCGCGACCGGCCGTCCTTCGAACGACCGTACGGGTGGGCCTGGCTGGTCGCGCTCGCCGCCGAGTGCCGGGCGTACGGGGGTGCGGCGGGCGCCCGCTGGGCCGCGGCCCTGACGCCGGCGGTCGCCGTCGTCGACCGGCTGCTGGCCGACTGGCTGCCGAAGGCCACGTATCCGGTACGCCATGGGAACCATCCCAACAGCGCCTTCGCACTGGGACTCGTACTCGACGCGGGGCAACTGTCCGCCGCGACCGCCGAGGCCGTACGGCGGCGTCTGCTGGACTGGTTCGCCGACGACCACGACGCGCCCGTGCACTGGGAGCCGTCGGGCCAGGACTTCCTGTCCCCGGCGCTGACCGAGGCCGACGCGATGCGCAGGGTGCTGAGCGGCGACCGGTTCGAGCAATGGCTCGACCGCTTCCTGCCCGCGCTGCGCTCCGGCGCCCCCTGCCCGCTGCTGGACGTGCCCGTCGTCTCCGACCACGCCGATCCGCAGATCGGCCATCTGCTGGGCCTGGCCCTCAGCAAGGCCGCCGCCCTGCGCTCGATCGCGTCGGCCCTGCCCGGCGGGCCGGTGCGCACGCGCCTGGCCGAGGCGGCCGAAGCGCACCTCACCGCGGGCCTGCCCGCCGTGGACCGCGGCGACTTCACCACCGACCACTGGCTGGCGTCCTTCGCCACGCTGGCCCTCGACCCCGCGGAGTGAACGCCGCGGTCCAGGTACACGAACGGCACTGCGCCGCAGATCCCTCGGCGGACCGATCGCCCTCCTCGGCGCACTCGTCGTCCGCCCTCCCCTGCCGCCCGGGCGGCGGGGAGCAGCGGCGACCCGATCGTCGACGGCGACGCACAGGCCGGTGGTCACCGCACCGACGACTGGGCCGCGGCCCCCACCGTGCCCGGCCGGACCCGACGACGGCCACGCGGTGCCGGCCGGCACCTTCCGCCTGACCGTCGGCCGAACCGCCCAACTCCGTGGTCCACGCGGACCCTTGACGAGTACACGTACAGCACAAAGAATGAGCGCGCTCTGTCTGACAACGTTGTCCGGCTTTTCGGGGAGGCGCTTCCGCCCATGAGATGGACCCATCCGCCCACGAGTTGGGCCCGCCGCCTACGCGGCGCAGGCACGGTGGTCGCGGCGGCAGCCCTGCTCGGGGCCGCCCTCGCCGCGCCCACGGCCCAGGCCGCCGCCCGGCAGGACGGCCAACTCACCGATCTCGTCAACCCTTTCATCGGAACCCAGAACGAAGGCAACACCTATCCCGGCGCGGCCGTGCCCTTCGGGATGGTGCAGCTCTCACCGGACACCGGCCACAACACCGGCTACGACTACTCCCAGAACCACATCCGGGGCTTCTCACTCGTCCATCTCTCCGGCGTCGGCTGCGGCCTGGGCGGGGACCTGCCCGTGCTGCCGACCACCGGTGACGTCACCGAGACGGACTACGCCAAGTACGCCGCCGAGTTCGGTCACGACGCGGAGACGGCGAGCCCCGGCTACTACAAGGTCGGTCTGAAGACCGGCATCGACGCCGAGCTGACCGCGACCGCCCGCACCGGCGTGCAGCGCTACACCTTCCCCGCCACCGACAAGGCCAACGTCCTGCTCGACGCGGGGCAGTCACTGCACCGCACGGTCGCCAGCAAGGTCGAGGTACTCGACAACCGGACCGTGCGCACCTCCATCACCGGCAGCGGCTTCTGCCAGGACACCAAGCCGTACACCGTCTACACGATCACCCGCTTCGACCGCCCGTTCACCGCGTTCGGCACCTGGGACGGCTCCACGGTCACCGACGGGTCGCGGACCGGACGGGACGGCGCGTACGTCCGCTTCGACACCGGCAGGGACCGGACCGTCGAGGCCACGACCGCGCTCTCGTACGTCGACGCACACGGCGCCGAGGTGAACCTCCGCGCCGAGGGCGGTCGTTCCTTCGACCAGGTCCGCGGCGCCGCCCGGCGAGCCTGGGAGGACCGGCTCGACGACGTCCGCGCCCAGGGCGGGAGCGACACACTGCGCCGCACGTTCTACTCCTCCCTGTACCGGTCCTTCCTCGCGCCCAACATCGGCAGCGACGCGGACGGCCGCTACACGGGCTGGGACCAGCGGATCCACCGCGCTCGCGGCTTCACGTACTACCAGAACTGGTCCCTGTGGGACACCTACCGCACCCAGTCCCAGCTCCTGTCGCTGCTCGCGCCCCGCGAGGCCCGCGACATGGCGATCTCCGTCATCAAGATCGACGAGGAGAGCGGCTGGCTGCCCAAGTGGGGGTACGGCACGGTCGAGACGAACATCATGACCGGCGACCCGGTCACCCCGTTCCTGACCAACGCCTACCAGCAGGGCCTGCTCAAGGGCTACGAGGAACGGGCCTACCGCGCCCTGAAGAAGAACGCCGACGGGGTGCCGCCCGCCGACTCTCCGGCCGTCGGGCGCGAGGCCAACAGGGAGTACATCGCCGGCGGCTTCGCGCCGTACGTCAAGGGCCGCCCGCACGCGAAGCCCGGCGACTCGGACTACGACCACGGCGCCTCCGCGACCCTGGAGTACGCGCTGTCGGACGCGATGCTCGGCGAGATGGCCCGAGATCTCGGCCATGGCGCGGACGCGGCGCGCTACGCCGCCCGCGCCCAGAACTACCGCAGGATCTTCGACGCCTCGACCGGCTTCTTCCGCGCGCGCGACGCCTCCGGTGCCTTCACCGGTCCGGACGACCCGGCCAGGAGCGAGGGATTCCACGAGGGCACGTCCTGGCAGTACCAGTGGCTCGTGCCGCAGGACCTGCCGGGAATGGTCGACCTGATCGGCGGCAAGCAGGCGGCCAACGACCGGCTGGACTCCTTCTTCGCCTACGGGCAGCTCGTGAAGGATCCCGCGAAGACCGCCCGCGAGGTGTGGGTGAACGGCCCGTACGACTACTACAACGCGGACAAGTACAACCCGCAGAACGAGCCCGACCTCATCGCCCCGTACACGTACCTCTCGACCGGCCAGCCCTGGAAGACCACCGACGTGGTGCACGCCGCGCTGACCCTCTTCACGGACACCCCGACCGGCATGACCGGCAACGACGACCTCGGCACCATGTCCGCCTGGAACGTGCTGTCCTCCATCGGCGTCTTCCCGGTGCAGCCCGGTTACGACACCTGGGGCCTGTCCACACCCGTCTTCGAACGGATCGACCTCACGCTCGACCGCCGCTACTACCCGCGTGGCTCGCTCACGGTGACGGCACCGGGGACGTCCGACAGCCGCCGCTACATCCAGTCGGCCCGGGTCGACGGCTCCCCTTACGGCCGCACGTATCTGACGACGGATGCCCTGCGTGACACCCGGTCGCTCGCGTTCACGGTCGGCGCCGAGCCGTCCGCATGGGGAACGACCGCCGAGGCGGGGCCACCTGCGCTGAAGTGACCCGCGGGCCACGGCCGAGCGCGAGGACGATCGGGCTCGGTCGTGGCCGCACATGATCGAGAGGCCGTTTCAGAACTTGTCTGAAACGGCCTCTCACCTGCGACTTCGTAAAGTCGGGACGACAGGATTTGAACCTGCGACCCCTTGACCCCCAGTCAAGTGCGCTACCAAGCTGCGCCACGTCCCGCTGCGGTCTCACCCGGGGTGTCCCGTGTGATCACGCAGGTCAACCCTACCGCACCCGGGCCGGTGTGCGTGCCTCCCCCGCCGCGACGGGGTCCAGGATGCCGGCGGGGCGGCGGACCGGGACGAGGAGGGCGGCGCCGGCCGCGGCCAGGCAGAGGAGGGCCAGCAGGACCCAGCCGTGGGTGTAGCCGGAGGCGTAGGGCAGGCCGGACGGCTGGAGCCGGCCGGTGACCAGGACGCTGGTGAGCGCCGCGCCGATGGAGCCGCCGATGGTGCGGATGTTGGCGTTCATGCCGGTCGCGGCCCCGGTCTGCTCGGGCGGGACGCTGCCCACGATGAGGTTGGCCATGGAGGCGAAGGCCAGTCCGACACCGAGCCCGAACAGACCCGCGACGACGGCGATCTGCCACTGCTCGTCATGCCAGAGGGTGAGGAAGCCGCAGGCCAGGGCGCCCAGGGTGGCACCGGTGGTGAGCAGGGCCTTGGCGCCGACGCGGGGTTCCAGCCGGCCGGAGAGGATTCCGGAGACGAACATGGCGAGAAGCATCGGCAGCATGAGCAGGCCCGAGGCGGTGACGCTCGCGCCGAAGCCGTAGCCCGCCTCGGTGGGCGTCTGGACGAAGCCGGGCAGGAAGGACCAGATGGCGTACATGCCCGCACCGAAGAGCAGGGCGGCGGCGTTGGTCGTCCGGACCGCGGGCAGGCGCATCACTCGCAGGTCGATCAGCGGACTGCGGGAGCGCGCCTCGGCGGTGAGCCACAGGGCGAACAGCACGACGGCGGCGGCGAACAGGCCGAGCGCCTTCGGCGAGGTCCAGCCCCACTGCCCGGCCTGGCTCAGCGGCAGCAGCAGTGCCACCAGCCAGGCGGACAGCAGCACGGCACCGAACCAACTGACCGTGCCCTGTGCCCTCTTGGGTGATTCGGGGACGTAGCGCAGGGCGATCAGGACGGTCACCGCGACGATGGCGACCGGGATCCAGAACAGCCAGCGGTAGTCGAGCGCGGCGACGATCGGTCCCGCGGCCACCATGCCGACGCCGCCGCCCGCGGCGATCACCGCGGAGAGGTTGCTGATGCTGCGGCTGACCTGGGCCGCGGCGAACTCGTCGCGGATGATGCCGAAGGACAGCGGGAAGAGGGCGCCGCCGACGCCCTGGACGACGCGGGCGACGATGAGCACGCCGATGTTCGGGGCCAGTGCGGCCACGAGACAGCCGGCGAGCACGGTCACCAGGACGGCGACGAGGGTCCGCTTCCTGCCGGCGAGGTCACCGACCCGGCCGAGTATGGGGGTGAAGACCGAGGCGGACAGCAGATAGGCCGTCATCACCCAGGTCGCGGTGGACTGGGAGGTGTGCAGGGCGTGCTGGACGGTCGGCAGGGCCGGCGCGATCAGCGACTGCAGCATGGAGAACACGCCGGCACCGGTCGCGAGGACCGCGAAGGTGAGGCGCGTGGACGTGCGGGGCATGAAGAAGCCTCTCCGGAATCCGTGACGCGGAGGGTGAACGAAAGGACGGGCGGGCCGTGCGGCCCGTACGACGGTGGTGCCGCGGGCGGCCGTACGGCCCCTTCGGCCGGGGTGCCGTGGGCGGCCGTGCCGCCCGTTCGGCGGGGTGCGGTGGGCCGGCGCCCGGACGCGTCCGTCCACGGCGGAGCCACCTCCGCACTGCTAAAGTGGAGGTACGCCTCCACTGTAACGGAGGCACACCTCCGGTTCAAGGAGCGGAGGCCCGCATCCGCTTCGTTCGTCCTCTCCCAGGAGGCAGCAGTGACGGCCACGCCGTTCCCCGCCGGCGAGATCGTGGTGACCCGCCGCCCGCACCGCAAGGACGCCGCCCGCAATTACGACGCCCTGCTCGTCGCCGCCCGCGAGGCGTTCGCCGAGCACGGCTCGGACGCCTCCCTCGAGGACATCGCGCGCCGCGCGGGCGTGGGGATCGGCACGCTGTACCGGAACTTCCCCACGCGCCGCGATCTGTTCGAGACCGTCTACGCGGACGAGGTGAACACCCTGTGCCGGACCGCCGCGGAGCTGGCCGGGCATGAGCCCTGGGCGGCGCTGACCGCCTGGCTGGACCGGTTCGCCGGCTACATGGTCACCAAGCGGGCCGTACGCGAGGCCCTGGACAACGAGTCGGACATCTTCACCGCCTGCCGCGACTCCATGTACGCCGCCGGCGGCCCGCTGCTGGAGCGCGCCCAGCGGGCGGGCGTGGCGCGGCCCGACATGGACTTCGGCGATCTGCTGCGGATGGTCGCCGGAATCACGGCGACGGTCTTCGACGACGACAGCCAGCGCGACCGGGTCCTCGCGATCGCGCTGGACGGGGTACGCACCGGACGCTGACCACCGGACGCGCCGCCCGCCCGGCACTCACCGCCGCGCCGCCCTACTTGATGAGCGCGTTCGCCACCACCACGATCACGCCGAGCAGCGCGTCGCCCAGGCCGACGAGCAAGGCGGCCGGCCAGCGTCGCGCCGACCAGCGGGCGGTGATGAGACCGAGCACGAACAGGATCAGGATGTTGAGCGCGAACGCCGCGTACTCGACGCCGTTCGCGGGCCACCACCCCCACCGCGAGCCCGCGAGCAGCAGGACCGTGGGCAGCACGACCGCGACCAGCGGCCACTCGTTGCGCAGGGCGAGCAGGATGTCCCAGCGGCGGTGCGGGGCGCGCTCGGCGATGTAGTGGGCGTATCCATGGGCGAGGGCGGACGCGCACGCGGTCACCAGCACCCATGCGGCGTCGTAGCCGCGGACGTCGGCGGAGGTGTGCCCGTACCGGGTGAGCGCCGCGACCATCGAGCTGGCGAGGACGGCCCCGTACACCCCGCCGAACAGGATGATCTCGCGCGCTTCCAGGTGCCGGGACGTCGCCGTGCGGGCGGCCGTGGAGTCAGCCATCTCCCCACGATCACCCGCTCCTCCCCTCCCCGCCAGTCCGCAGGCCCGACGAAGTGTCCTCCGACCAGGCCGGATGCCGCACACACTGTCGACGGCGGCGGCGCGGCGGTCCTCGCTAGGGTCGGCCGTATGACGCACAGCTTCGCGCTCCACATCCCGGACGCCGACCTCGAACCCGAGCCGCTCGACCCCGGGCAGATCGTCTCCGGAAGCCCGGAGGTGACCGGCAAGGTCGTCTGGGAGTCGCCGGACGGGCGGCAGATCCGCGGGATCTGGCAGATCACTCCGGGCGTGGTCACGGACACCGAGGCGGACGAGCTGTTCGTGGTGATCAGCGGCTCGGCGACGATCGAGGTCGAGGGCGGCCCGGCGCTGCGGGTGGGACCCGGCGACATGGCGGTGCTGCGCGCGGGCGACCGTACGACGTGGACCGTGCACGAGACGCTGCGCAAGGCCTACGCGATCAGCCTGTGAGTCACCCCGGCCCGGGTCGCGGCCGCGCCCTGCCCGTGAGTCCGTCCTCTGGCGGCACCGCAGTCAGCCCGTGACTCCGTCCCCTGGAGGCGCCGTCGTGCCCCGGACCTCGAGCGTCGGTGCCGGGCTGTCAAAGGGGCCCGGTCGGATACGGGCGGGCCCGATCGCGCCGGGAGAAGGGCCTGGACGGTCCTGGCGGGACACGTTGACAGCGACTTCATGTCCGGACATGGTGGCCGTGACGGGAGATGGACCGGTCCACGGAGAGGCTGTCATGGTGGATGCGCTCGGTGTCGCGGTCGTCGGGTTCGGCTGGATGGGCCGGGTGCACACCCAGGCGTACGCCCGTCTTCCGCACCACTACCCCCGCCTCCCGCTCCGCCCGCGGCTGGTCACGGTCGCCGAGGAGGTGCCGGGGCGGGCCGAGGAGGCCGCCGGGCAGTTCGGGTTCGCCTCCGCCACCCGCGACTGGCGCGAGGTGGCCGCCGATCCACGCGTGCGGGCCGTCAGCGTCACCGCGCCGAACTTCCTGCACCGGGAGATCGCCGTCGCGATGGCCGAGGCCGGCAAGCACCTGTGGATCGAGAAACCGGTGGGGCTGACCGCCGGGGACGCCCGCGCGGTCGCGGACGCCGTCGCCAAGGCGGGCGTTCAGGGCACGGTCGGCTTCAACTACCGCAACGCGCCCGCCGTCGAGGCCGCCCGCGAGCTGATCGCGTCCGGCGAGATCGGCACCGTCACGCATGTCCGGCTCCGCCTGTTCAGCGACTACGCCGCCCACCCGGACGCTGCCCTGACCTGGCGGTACGAGCGTGAGCGCGGCGGCAGCGGGGTGCTCGGCGATCTGGCCTCGCACGGCGCCGACCTGGCCCGCTTCCTGCTCGGCGACATCGTCTCCGTCACCGCCGACACCGCGATCTTCGTACCGGAACGGGCCCGCCCGGCCGGCGCCACCGCCGGTCACACCCTCGCCTCCGGCGGCGAGCCGGGCCCGGTGGAGAACGAGGACTACGTCAACTGCCTGCTGCGCTTCGCCTCCGGCGCGCGGGGGGTGCTGGAGGCCTGCCGGGTCTCGGTGGGCGAGCAGAACAACTACGGCTTCGAGGTGCACGGCACCAGAGGGGCGGTGTTCTGGGACTTCCGCCGGATGAACGAACTGCGCGTGAGCCGCGGCACGACGTACCAGGACCAGCCGGTGAGCACGGTGTACGTCGGCCCGGGCGCCGGCGAGTTCGCCGCTTTCCAGCCGGGCGCGGCCAACGCGATGGGCTACGACGACCTGAAGGTCGTCGAGGCCTACCGCTTCGTCCGCTCGGTCGCCGAGGGCACGGCGTACGGTGCGACGCTGACGGACGCCGTCCGCAGCGCGGCCGTGCTGGACGCGATGGCACGGTCCGCTCAGCTCGGCTCCTGGGTGGACGTCGCCGGGGACTGAGCGAGCCGCAGGACACCGGCGGCGAGGGCGTCCACCACCGGCTGCGGGGGCGTGTCGGCCGGACCGGTGGTCCGGGCCAGGAGCGGCAGTTCCACCTGCACCCCGCCCAGCCGGGTGAGGTTGACGGGGTTTCTGGGGTGCAGGCCGCGCAGGGCGGCCGGCACCTCCTCCAGATCGGTGACCGCCCGGAACCGGGGCGCGAGGGCGAGCAGTTCACCGGCGAGGACCTGCGCCGCCTCGCGGTTGCGGCCGCCCAGGAAGAGGCTGCGCGGGGCGTGCGGGCGCCTATGACCGTGCAGGGACACCGTGAGCGACACCGCGTCCAGGAACTCGCGCAGCAGCGCGCAGTGGTCCACCGCCATGAGCGGGGACGGGATGTGCACGGGCCGCCGTGCCCCGGGCTGGGTGAAGACCAGGCTGGTGGCCCGGCAGCGGCGCGCCACCTGCTCCGCGAGTTCGGCCGTGCCCCCCTCGTTGCTGCCGTGCAGCGCCAGCAGCCCGACGCCGTTGCCCGGGAGGAGGGTGGCCAGAAGCGGCACGCCCTCGATCTCCACGCGTTCGGTGCGGATCACCGGTCCTCCCTCACTCGGCCTGCCGCACGGGCATGTTGTACGGCGTGACGACCTGGATCGCGGACGGCAGCGCCGGGCCGGCCGGGGGCAGCGCACCGTGCGCGCGCATCACCAGACGGCAGGCCTCGCGCAGGTCCTGGCGCAGGTCGTGGTGGAGCACGGCGGACAGCCGGTGCTCGCTCAGCAGGCGGGTGTTGTCGTGGTCGAGGTCGTGGGCGACGAACACGGCGCACTCGCGGCCGAGGTCGGCGAAGGCCCGCAGGGTCGCGTCGTTGCCGCCGCCGATGGAGTACACGGCCCGGATGTCCGGGTCGCGTACGAGGGCGGCGCGGACGAGGTCGTACTGCGTCGCGTCCAGGCCCTGCCCCTCGGCGATCTCGACGAGGGTCCGTCCGGGCCGGCGGGCCCTCATCACGCTCCGGAAGCCCATCTCCCGCTCCTCCTCGTTGCGGAAGAAGCCGCTGCTGAGGCTGGTGAGGACGTTGCCCGGCCGGTCGCCGAGCCACTGGTCCGTCAGATAGGCGGCGGTCGCGCCGGCCGCCCGGTTGTCGATGCCGACGTAGGCGAGGCGGCCGCTGGCGGGGAGATCGGTGACGAGGGTGACGACCGGGATGCCGGCGGCGGTGAGACGTCCGACGGCGGCGGTGACCTCGGGGACGTCCGGCGCCTTGAGGATCACACCCTGTGAGCCGCGCCGGGCGATCCGGTCCAGCGTCGCGACCTGCTCCCGCACCGGTCCGGTCTCCCGGAAGTGGAAGCGGGAGCGGACCACCGCCGGGTGCAGGGACGGCAGTTCGGCCTCCAGGGCGCCGCGCACGGCGGTGGTGAACCGCTCGGGCGCCCGCACCACGATGTCCACCATGAACGTCCGGCCCACCAGCCGGACCTGGGTGTGCTGCCGGTCGAGGTCGGCGATGGCCCGGTGGACCTCCTGCGCCGTGCTCCGGCGCACCCCTCCCCTGCCGTTCAGCACACGGTCCACGGTGGCCTCGCTGAGACCCGCCTGACGCGCGATCTCCCGGATCGGGAACGGGTGACCCACGGACCGCCTCCTTGAGGGGTTTTTGACGGCTGTCTGCTGGTTGTTCGACGGGTTTGTACTGACAAGAATGACAGGACCGTGCCGCTCCCGCGCCCGAAAGAAGGACACCGATGTCCAACCTGGACCGCGATCCGCCGGTCGAAGGTCTGGCCCCGCCCTCGCAGGCGGACCTGGTGCGGCGGGCGGTACGCGAGGAGTGGACGCCGGGACGGCTGCGCACCGAACTTCGGGCCGGCCGCGAACGCCGAGAGAGCTGAGGAAGAGCATGGGACGTCCCGACGGGCCCCTGCTCCGGGACAAGGTCGTCCTGGTCAACGGCGGCACTCAGGGGGTGGGGGCCGCGATCGCGCGGGCCGCCGTCCGCGAGGGCGCCGTCGTGGCCGTGACCGGACGCCGGGCCGAGCCGGGCGAGGCCCTGGTGGCGGAGCTGACGGCGGCCGGGGGCGAGGCCCTGTTCGTGCGGGCCGACCTGGCGGACGCCGAGCGGGCCAGGGCGTCGGTGGCCGAGGTCGTGGCCGCCTGGGGCCGGATCGACTGCCTGGTCAACTCGGCCGGACTGACCGCCCGGGGCACGCTGCTGGACACCACGCCGGAGCTGTTCGACGCGCACATCGCGATCAACCTCAGGGCGCCCTTCTTCGCCATGCAGGCGGCGGTCGCCGATATGACGGCCCGCGGGGCGCCCGGCACGATCGTCAACATCATCACCTCGTCGGCGCACGGCGGCCAGCCCTTCCTCGCGCCGTACGTGGCCGCGAAGGCGGGCCTGACGGGCCTGACCCGGAACGCGGCGCACGCACATCGCTGGGACCGGATCCGGATCAACGGACTGAACATCGGCTGGACCGCGACCGAGGGCGAGGACGCCACCCAGCGCGCCTTCCACGGCGCCGGCGACGACTGGCGCGAGCGGGCCGCGGCCCGGCTGCCCATGGGCAGGCTCGGGCAGCCGGACGAGATCGCGGACTTCGTGGTCCTCCTGCTGTCCGACCGCTCCGGCGTGGTCACCGGCTCGGTGATCGACTGGGACCAGAACGTACTCGGTGGACTCGACTGACCGTCCCCGCAGCCCCTCCGCACCCTAGGAGCAGTATGCGCATCGGAATCCTCGGCCTCGGCCGCATCGGCGCCTTCCACGCCGAGACCCTCTCCGGACTGGGCGCCGTCGAGTCGCTCGTCGTCGCCGATCCCTTCGCGGACGCCGCCAAGGCCGCCGCGGAGCGGTTCGGGGCCGAGGTCGCCGACTCGCCGGAGGCACTCCTGGCGGCCGGGGTGGACGGCCTCGTGATCGCGGCGGCCACCGACGCCCACCCGGCGCTGATCCGGGCCGGAGTGGCGGCCGGTGTGCCAGTCTTCTGCGAGAAGCCGGTGGCTCGCACCATGACGGAGGGCGTCGAGGTGCTGAGGGCCGTGCGCGGGCACGGCGTCCCGATCCAGATCGGCTACAACCGCCGCTTCGACGCGGGCTTCGCCGCGGCGCGGGCCGCCGTGCGGGCCGGTGAGCTGGGTGAGCTGCACACGGTCCGCTGCACGACCCTGGACCCGGCGCCGCCGCCGGCCGCCTACGTCGCCGCGTCCGGCGGGATCTTCCGGGACTGTTCCGTGCACGACTTCGACATCATCCGCTGGGTCACGGGCCGCGAGGTGACCGAGGTGTACGCGGTGGGCGGCAACCGGGGCGCCGGCTACATCAAGGCGGCGGGCGACGCCGACACCACCGGCGCGGTCCTCACGCTCGACGACGGCACCATCGCGGTGGTCTCCAACTCCCGGCACAACAAGCGTGGTTACGACGTGCGCATGGAGCTGCACGGCTTCGGTGACTCGATCGCGGTCGGCCTGGACGACAGGCTGCCGCTGCGCTCGGTGGAGCCGGGCGTGAGCTTCCCGGCCGGCACCCCGCACGACTTCTTCATGGACCGCTTCAGCGAGGCCTACCGGGCCGAACTCACCGCGTTCACCGAGGTCGTGGCGGGTGCCCGCCCCTCCCCCTGCACGATCGAGGACGCCCTGGAGGCGGGCTGGATCGCCGAGGCCTGCACCCTGTCGCTGCGCGAGCACCGGCCGGTGACGCCGGCGGAGGTGCGCGGGGGTGACACCACGGGGGCGTGACTCCACGGGGTCTGACCCTGCGGGAGGGCGGTCGCTGCACGGGGGCGGACGCTCCGCGAGGTCTGCCCCTGCGCGAGGGCTCACCCTGTGCAAGGGCGGAGCGCGGCGCGAGGGCGGACGCTGCGCAAGGGCGGAACACGGCGCGAGGGCTCACCCTGCGCAAGGGCGGAACACGGCGCGAAGGCTCACCCTGTGCAAGGGCGGAGCGCGGCGCGAGGGCGGACGCTGCGCAAGGGCGGAACGCGGCGCGAGGGCGGAAGGCGGCGCGGCACCGTGGCGTCCGCGACCGCCGTGACCGGTGCGCGACCGACCACGTGCGCCGGCGACCGCGGCCGGCCGGGCCACCGGTGCCGGGCCGCGCCGGGAGCCTGATCGCCCACGGCGCGGTCCCGCCCGGCGCGACTCAGAGGCAGTAGCGGACCAGCCACTCGTCGGGGTTGTAGGCATCCCGCGCCGGGTCCCTGGGCAGGGCGGGGCGCGTCTCCACCACGTCCTCGGGCCGCACCCGCTCCGGCAGCGTCCCGAACCGGGCGCGACGGGCGCCCTCGGCGGTGTCCGGCGCCGGTTCAGGGTCCGTCCCGTGCACGTTCCGCTCGTGCTCGGTGTTCGCCTGGTGTGTCAACTCGGCCTCCCCGGGGTTGTCGCGACCCGTACCCGTCTTGGACGTGCTCAGGAGGATTTCGGTTGCGGGCCGGGTTCGCCGGGCTCCCGCGAGGCCGCGCCGCCGTGCCGAGCGGGCGCCGCACCGCGGGTGTGTCAGCGCCGGCGTGCCGCCGCCCGCCGGGGCGGCGGCACTCCTCAGGCGCCGCAGGACCGCAGGAAGCGGCGGGTGCGTACCGCGATCGGCAGCGGGGTGTCCGGCTCGCACGGGTACATGTCCTGCTCGACGATCGCGAACAGCTCCACGCCGAGCCGCTGCGCCGCCTCCAGTACCGGTCCCAGCTCGGGCACCCCGGTGGGCGGTTCGCACATCACGCCCCGCTGCACCGCGGGACCGAACGGCACCTCGTGCGCGACCACCTCGGCGAGGACGTCCGGGTCGACCTGCTTGAGGTGCAGATAGCCGATGCGCTCGCCGTAGGTCTCGATCAGCTTGACGCTGTCCCCGCCGCAGTAGGCGTAGTGCCCGGTGTCCAGGCAGAGGTTGACCAGCTCGGAGTCGGTGGAGTCGAGGAACCGTTCGACGTGGTGCTCGGTGTCGATGTGGGTGTCGGCGTGCGGGTGGACCACGATGTCCAGGCCGTAGGTCTCCCGCACCTCGTGGCCGAGGCGTTCCATGCCCTTGGTCAGGTGCGCCCACTGTTCGGCGGTCAGCTCCGGCGGCTCGAGGATCTCGGCGGTCTTGTCGTCGCGCCAGAAGGAGGGGATCACCACCAGGTGCCGCGCGCCCATCGCCTGGGTGAGCGCGGCCACCTGGCCGACGTGCGCCCAGGTCTCCTCCCAGACCGACGGGCCGCGGTGCAGGCCGGTGAAGACCGTGCCCGCCGACACCTTCAGGTTCCGCCTAGCCACTTCCTCGGTGAGCCGCGCCGGATCGGTGGGGAGGTAGCCGTAGGGGCCCAGTTCGATCCACTCGTAGCCGGCCTCACAGACCTCGTCGAGGAAGCGTTCCCAGGGGACCTGGCGGGGGTCGTCGGGGAACCAGACGCCCCAGGAGTCGGGGGCCGAGCCGACCCGGATGCGGTCGAGAGCACGGGGGTGCGCCATGTCAGGTGGTCCCTTCGGGGGAGTCGGCCACCGGTGCGGTGAGGTCGCCCTCCTCGGGCAGTTCCTGCACGTCGACGCCGCGCACCTCGGCCAGTTCGTGCTTGAGCGCGGCGAGTTCGGTGCCGCCCGCCATGTGGTCGGTCAGCTCGTCCAGACTCACCTCGCTGCGCTCGGCGCTCAGCTCCAGGGTGCCGAGGCGCAGCACGCTGAAGTGGTCGCCGACCATGTAGGCGTGGTGGGGGTTGTGGGTGATGAAGATGACGCCGAGGCCGCGGTCGCGGGCGGCGGCGATGTACTTGAGCACCACGCCGGACTGCTTGACGCCGAGGGCCGCGGTCGGCTCGTCCAGGATGAGGACGCGGGCGCCGAAGTGGACGGCGCGGGCGATCGCCACGCACTGGCGCTGGCCGCCGGAGAGGGTGCCGATGGGCTGTTCCAGGTCGTCGAGGACGATGCCCATGTTGCGCAGTTCGCGGTCGGCGGTGGTCTTCATCCGGGCGATGTCCAGGCGGCGGACGGGCCAGGGCCCCCGGGTCAGCTCGGAGCCGAGGAAGAAGTTCCGCCACACCGGCATCAACGGGACGGTGGCCAGGTCCTGGTAGACGGCGGCGATGCCGCGGCGGAGGGCGTCGCGGGGGCTGGAGAAGCGCACCGGTCCGCCGTCCACGAGGAACTCGCCCTCGGTGTGCTGGTGCAGCCCCGAGATGATTTTGATGAGGGTGGACTTGCCGGCGCCGTTGTCGCCGAGTACGCAGGTCACGCGGCCCGCGTGGACGGTCAGGTCGACGCCGTGCAGGGCGCGGACGTTGCCGTAGGACTTGCCCGCGCCGCGCAGTTCGACCAGGGGGCCGCCGGCCGCGGGCGCGGTGTCCTCCAGGACGGCGCCGTGGGTTCCGGTTCCGTTGTCAGTCATCGGTGGTCACCTCCGGGTCGCCGTGCGCTGGACCCATAGATTGATCAGGACGGCGCCGAGCAGCATGACGCCGAGGAAGGCCTTGAACCAGTCGGGGTTCCAGCCGGCGTAGACGATGCCCTGCTGCACCATGCCGAACATGAAGGCACCGAAGACCGGGCCGATCGCGGAGCCGTAGCCGCCGGTGAGCAGGCAGCCGCCGATGACGGCCGCGGCGATGTAGATCAGCTCCTGGCCGACGCCCTCGCCGGACTGCACGGTGTTGAACGAGAACAGGTTGTGCATGCCGATGAACCAGGCACCGAAGCCGACCAGCATGAACAGCGAGATCTTGGTGAACTTCACCGGGACGCCGACGGCGCGGGCGCTGTCCTTGCTGCCGCCGACGGCGAAGATCCAGTTGCCGTACTTGGTGCGCAGCAGCACCCAGGTGGCGAGGGCGGCGAAGACCAGCCACCAGATCACGGTGATCTTCACCTGGACGCCGCCGACGTCGAAGGAGGAGGCGAAGATCTTCTTGGCCTGGTCGAAGCCGTCCATGTCGCTGATGTCGTCGGTGGCGACGTTGCCGGTGATCGACTTGGTCACGGCAAGGTTCACGCCCTGCAGGATCAGGAAGGTGCCGAGGGTGACCAGGAAGCTGGGCAGCCCGGTCTTCGTCACCATCCAGCCGTTGAAGGCGCCGATCGCGAGGGAGACGACCAGGGCGACGATCACGCCGGTCCACACGTTCAGGGTCAGCTGGTAGCTGACCATGCTCGCGGTGAGCGCCGAGGTGATCACCGCGACGCCGGCGGACAGGTCGAACTCCCCGCCGATCATCAGCAGGGCCACCGGCAGAGCCATGATCCCGATGGTCGAGGACTGGTAGAGGATCGTGGCCATCGAGCTGCCCTGGCGGACCGAGGGGGCGACGATGAGGAAGAAGACCAGTACGGCGGCGGCGCCGAGGAAGACGCCCACCTCGGGCCGGGCCAGCAGCCGCAGCGCCAGCGGGCGCCGGGCGGTTCGGCCGTCGGTGTTCTTCGGACCGGACGCGGGCGGCCTGCCCACCGCCGGCTCTGCCTGCTGGGCCATACTCATCACCGGGTGCCCTTCGCGGCGTACTCGGCGACCTTGTCGACGTTGGACCTGTCGACGAAGGCCGGGCCGGTGAGCACCGGCTGCTCGCCGCCGCCGCTGTAGTTGCCGTTGTTCTTGTAGAGCCACAGGCCGTCGACCGCGAGGTAGCCCTGGAGGTAGGGCTGCTGGTCCACGGCGAACTCGATGCTGCCGTTCTGGACGCCCTTGACGAGTTCCTTGTTCAGGTCGAAGGTGGCGACCTTGGCCTTGCTGCCCGCGTCGGTCACCGACTGGACCGCGGTGAGCGCGAACGGGGCGCCGAGGGTGACGACGGTGTCGATGGAGTCGTCCTGCTTCAGCTTCGCCGTGATCGTCGACCGCACGGAGGGCATGTCGGTGCCGTTCACGTACAGCGTCTCGGTGGTGCCCTCGAAGGTCTTCTTCACTCCGTCGCAGCGCTGGGTCAGTCCCACGTTGCCCTGCTCCTGGATCACACAGGCGATCTTCTTGGCCCCGGTGGTGTTCAGCTTCTTGCCGAACGCCTCGCCCGCGACGCTCTCGTCCTGCCCGAAGAACTCCAGCAGACCGAGCTTCTTCCAGTCGCTGAGGCCGGAGTTGAGGCCGACGACCGGGATGCCGGCCCGCTCGGCCTTGCCGAGCACGTTCTTCATGGCGTCGGGCTTGGCCAGGGTGACGGCGATGCCGTCGACCTTCTGGTCGATCGCGTTCTGCACCAGGTTGGCCTGGTTGCCGGCGTTCGGGTCGGCCGAGTAGACCAGCTTGACGTTGTCCTTGGCGGCGGCGGCCTGCGCGCCCTTGCGGACGGTGTCCCAGAAGGTGTCGCCGGCTGCCTGGTGGGTGATCAGGGCGACCGTCATCCGGGGGGTGTCGGCCTTGCCGACCGCGGCGTTCGCCGCGGCCTCCTCGGCTTTCCTGCCGCCGTGGCTGCTCGCGCAGCCCGTGAGGATCAGGGCCGCCGCGGCGGCCGCGGCCACCAGCGGCGCCGGCCTGCGGGAGCGCGAGCGAGAAGAGCGGTCCATCTTTCCTGCACCTCACTGTGCGACGGGGGAGGGACGCTGTTGCGTTGGGACGGGATACAAGTCCGTGCGGAGCCCGCTGTCAATAGTTTGTTAAGACATCATTTCACGTGGTGGTCCGAATGTAAGTACAAACCATTGACATCCTCGTGGCACTCACCTACATCTGGAGAGGCGCGAGCCGCTCGACGACTCGATCGATTCCTGTCTGCCCAGTACACCGCAGTCGACGCCGGACGGCACCGGCTGATCACCGGACGGTCGGGCGATCACCCGGCCACCGGAAAGGAGGTGCCGCGATGGCGAGGACCGGCGATCCACTCCGCCCCGCGCCCGGTGCCGCGCTCGCCTCCCTCACCTTCACCCTGGACCGCACGAGCCCGGTGCCGCTGTACCACCAGTTCGCCCAGCAGCTGGAAGCGGCCATCGGGCGGGGCGCGCTGACGCCGGGGAGCCTGCTCGGCAACGAGGTCGACCTGTCCGCGCGCCTCGGGCTGTCCCGCCCCACCGTCCGCCAGGCGATCCGCTGCCTGGTCGACAAGGGACTGCTGGTGCGCCGCCGCGGGGTCGGCACGCAGGTCGTGCACAGCAGGGTCAGGCGCCCGCTGGAACTGAGCAGCCTCTACGACGACCTGGAATCGGCCGGCCAGGGCCCGACCACCCGGGTGCTGCGCAACGAGCGGATCCCGGCGACCGCGGACGTGGCCGCGGCGCTCGGTCTCACGGAGGGCGCCGAGGTCACCGTGCTGGAGCGAATGCGCCGCACCCACGGCCGGCCGGTGGCCCTGCTGTGCAACCACCTGCCGGCTCCCCTGCTCGAACTCGCCACGCCACGACTGGAGTCGACGGGGCTGTACCGGATGATGCGCACCGCCGGAGTCACCCTGCACAGCGCCCGGCAGTCGATCGGCGCCCGCGGCGCCACCGCCGGGGAGGCCGCGCTGCTCGACGAGGAGGAGGGCGCGGCCCTGCTCACCATGCGGCGCATCGCCTACGACGTCTCCGGCCGGCCGGTGGAGTACGGCAGCCATGTCTACCGGGCGTCCCACTACGCCTTCGACTTCCAGCTGCTGGTCAGACCCTGAAGCGGAACCACCCGTGTTCACAACGCCCCCGCGTCCGCCCGCGCCGTGGCGGCTCATTCGATCACCGGGCCGGGCAAGTTCCCAGGTGACGATGACGATTACGGTTCGGGCAAGAGACCACCCAGTACGGGCACGCCTATTGACGCATGAGCGGACGTGGGGCTGTCATTACGCCCACGATGTTCGGTCGAGTTGATTTCTGAGCGCTTCCGACAACCTTTCGGTGATCGACTCACCCCCTTGGCCGAACCCTGTATTCCTCAGGAGCCGCCATGCGCTTCTCCCCCTCCGGTCATCCGGTCTCCGCTCCCAGCCGTCGTTCGCTGCTGCGCGGAGCGGGCGGTGCCGCCGTGCTCGCCGGTGCCGGCACACCCTTGCTGTCCGCCTGCGGCGGCAGCGGTTCCGCCGCCGATCCGAAGACCGTCACCGTCGGCTCCAACGCCTCGGACGCGGTGCCGAAGAAGGCCTTCGAGAGCGTGTACGCGGCTTTCAAGAAGCAGTCCGGCCTCACCGTCGACGTGAACACGAAGGACCACAACACCTTCCAGGAGCAGATCAATTCGTATCTGCAGGGAACGCCGGACGACGTGTTCAACTGGTTCGCCGGCTACCGCATGCAGTTCTTCGCGGCGAAAAAGCTGGCCGCCCCGGTCGACGACGTCTGGGCGAAGATCGGTGACGGATTTCCCGAGGCGATGAAGAAGCTCAGCAGGGGCGAGGACGGCACGTACTACTTCGTGCCGATGACGACGTATCCGTGGGCGATCTTCTATCGCAGAAGCGTCTTCCGGCAGCACGGCTACCAGATCCCCGCCGGCTGGGACGACTTCGTGGCCCTGCTGAAGCGGATGAAGAACGACGGGCTGGTCCCGCTCGCCTTCGGCGACAAGGACGCCTGGCCCGCGATGGGCACCTTCGACCAGATCAACTTCCGGCTCAACGGCTACGACTTCCACGTCCGGCTGATGGCCGGCAAGGCATCCTGGACCGACGCCAGGGTGAAGGCCGTCTTCGACCACTGGACCGAGATCCTCCCCTACCACCAGGACGGTTTCATGGGCCGCACCTGGCAGGACGCGGCGCAGGCGCTGGTGGCCAAGAAGGCCGGCATGTATCTCCTCGGCTCCTTCGTGGCCCAGCAGTTCACCGCCGCGGCCGACCTCGACGACCTCGACTTCTTCCCCTTCCCCGAGCTCGACTCCGCGCACGGCCAGGAGACGGTCGAGGCGCCGACCGACGGCTTCATGGTCAGCAGGTCCCCGAAGAACCACGCGGGGGTGGTGAAACTGCTGGAGTACCTGGGCAGTCCGGCGGCCGAGGAGGTGTACCTCAGGACCGACCCGAGCGTGGTGGCCGCCTCGGACAAGGCCGACACCTCCGCCTACTCGGCCCTGCAGAAGAAGGCGTTCGAGATGATCGGCGGCGCGAAGAGCCTCACCCAGTTCATGGACCGCGACAGCCGCCCGGACTTCACCTCGACGGTGATGCAGCCCGGACTGCAGAAGTTCCTGCAGAACCCCAAGGGCGTGGACAGCCTGTTGTCGTCCATCGAACGCCAGAAGAAGACCATCTTCGCGTCCTCGTGAGCGGTCCGATGACGACGAACACGACGACGAAGAGCCCGGAGCCGGCGGCCGCGCCGCTTCCGGGCACCGCGCCCGGCCGGAAGCGGATCGCACGGGGCCACCGCCGGCTGCTGACCCGCCGGGACCGCCTCACGCTCGCCGTGATGGCGGGCGTGCCCACGCTGCTGCACGTGGCCCTCGTCTGGGTCACCGCCCTCGCCTCGGTCCTCCTCGCCTTCACCAGCTGGGACGGCATCGGGTTCGACTCGATCCGGTGGGTGGGCCTGGACAACTTCCGCCAGCTCTTCGGCGACAACCCGCAGTTCTGGCCGGCCGTCCAGCACAACGTCGTCTGGTTCGTGGTGCTGATCCTGGTCCCGACGCCGTTCGGCCTGTTCCTGGCCCTGCAGCTGGACAAGCGGATCCGGTTCAGCCGGGTCTACCAGACCGCCTTCTTCCTGCCGGTCGTCATCTCGATGGCCTGCATCGGCTTCGTCTGGCAGCTCGTCTACAACCCGGACACCGGCCTGATCAACAGCATCGTCGGCGCCAACGAACCCGGCCACTACATCGACTGGATCGGCGACCCCCGGCTCAATCTGTGGGCGGTCCTCGTCGCCGCGTCCTGGCGGCACACCGGCTACATGATGATCCTCTACCTGGCCGGCCTGAAGAGCGTCGACCCGTCGCTCGGGGAGGCCTGCGCACTGGACGGCGCGAGCGAGTGGCAGACGTTCCGGCACGTCGTCTTCCCCACCCTGCGCCCGACCAACACGATCGTCCTCGTCGTCACCGTCATCGAGGCGCTGCGCGCCTTCGACCTGGTCTTCGTCTTCAACAAGGGCGCCCAGGGCACCGAGTTGCTGTCGATCCTGGTCACCGACAACATCATCGGTGAGTCCAGCCGCATCGGTTACGGCTCCGCCATCGCCGTGGTGCTGCTGGTGATCTCCCTCGCGGTGATCGTCCCGTATCTGATCGCCACCTTCCGCAAGGAGCGGCGCGCATGAGCGGCACCACCGTCCCGCCGAGGCGGCGCGCCCCGGTCCGGCCCGCCCGCGTCCTGCTGCACGTCTTCCTCGCCGGCACGGCCCTGGCCTGGCTCGCCCCGCTGCTGTGGGCGGTGTTCTCGGCCCTGCGCCCGTACAGCGAGACCAGCGACAAGGGGTACGTCTCCTGGCCGCACACGCTGAACCTGGACAACTTCACCCAGGCGTTCCGGCAGTCGGACATGCTGCACTACTTCGGCAACACGCTGGTCATCGCGATCCCGGCGGTGCTGCTGACACTGTTCCTGTCGTCCTGCGTGGCGTTCTACGTCAGCCGTTTCGACTTCCGCCTCAACCTCGCGCTGCTGCTGGTCTTCACGGCCGGCAACCTGCTACCGCAGCAGGTCGTCATCACCCCGCTGTACCGGATGTACCTGCTGACCGACCTGCCGGGCGTCACCGCGAGCGGCAAGCTGTACGACTCCGCGCTGGGCCTGGTCCTGATCCACGTGGCGTTCCAGTCCGGGTTCTGCGCCTTCGTGCTGAGCAACTACATGCGCTCGCTGCCCCATGAGCTGACCGAGGCAGCGCTGGTCGACGGAGCCTCGGCGTGGCGGCTGTACTGGCAGATCACGCTGCCGCTGTGCAAACCGGCGATGGCGGCCCTGGCCACCCTGCTGTCGATCTGGATCTACAACGACTTCTTCTGGGCGCTGGTGCTGATCTCGACGGGTGAGAACATGCCGGTCACCTCCGCCCTGAACAACCTCTCCGGTCAGTACTTCACGGACCCCAACCTGGTCGCGGCGGGCTCCCTGCTGACGGCGATCCCCACCCTGGCCGTCTACTTCGCGCTCCAACGCCAGTTCGTCAGCGGGCTGACCCTGGGCTCCGCCAAGGGCTGAGACATACCGCGGGGCATCCCACGGCTCGCGGGTCACCGAGCTGTCCGTGCCGCCCGGCCACGGGCGGACCAGGGACCGCGGCGGCGCGGTCGTCGTCCGCGGGGCGCGGGTCCTCGCGGTCCCGGGCGGACTCGTGACCGGCACCGCCGCACGCTGCTGACGCTGCGTCAGCACACGGGCGGGGACCGGTCCGCGGTCTCCCGGGTGACCGGGGACGGGGACCGGTGCCGAACAGGCCATTCGTGTGCCGGTGTTACTCACGGTGCGGTCTGGTCACCGGTGCGGCCCCGGCCTGCCCGCACATGCGCTGCGGGCCGAACGGGGGCTAGAACGGCGGACGTTGTGCGTCATATCGGTTTTCGGACGGAGTGGAAGTCTCCTCTTCCCCTCACGCCACACCAAGGCGAACGATGTTCGAAAGGCCACGTCATCCGCCGAGGTCGCTGAGCACTCCACTCACGTTCAGAACCTCATGGCACCGCTGTGCCTGGCGGCCCGTGGCCGGTGTCCCGGGCTTCGCACAGTTCACCTGCACGGTGACGGTGGACTTCTCGGGGATCTTGATGGGAGTGACCCAGTGGTAGTCCTGATTGCGGAAGGTCTCGAGCGCGATGGTCGTGACCTTCCGGTCGCCGAAGGTGATGGTCATGACCCCCTCGTCGCCCTGGAAGTTGGCCACGACGATGTCCGTGACGCCGAAGACCTTGCCCTCGGGGACCACGTAGGTGCCGGTCCTGCTCCGCCCGCCGGACGTCTGGACGTCGATGGTGGCCGAGCTCTGCTGGCCGCCGCCGGCCGCGGTGCCGGCGCCGCCACCGGGGCCGCCGCCCCCGGTACCCGGCGAGGGGCTGCCGCCCTGGCCGCCCGGCTGGTCGGCCGTACCCCCGCCGGCGTCCTTGCCGGACCCGGTGCCCGGCGACCGCCCCTCCTGCCCGGCGGCGGGCGTGGGCCGCGGCCGGACCACCTCGTCGGCGGCCTCCTTGGCGGCACTGCGCACGGCGGGCCGGACCAGCGTGAACCAGGCCAGCAGCAGTGCGAGCAGGGCCGCGAGCAGTGCCAGCAGCCACTTCGGGAAGACCGGGATCTGGACGAACTCGGCTTCGAGCGGGGGCTGCACGACGGCGTCCGCCCGCCCCGGTTCCTCCGTCACCGTCGTGTCGGTGACGCGCACGGTGAACGGCCAGGCCAACGGGCTGCCGAACCAGACCGGTTTGCCGGTCCGCACCCGCAGCCGGGTCTCCGCGGACTCGCCCGCCTCCAGGGACAGTTCGGCGGGGGTGAACCGGAAGCGCAGTTCCTCGCCCGCCTGTTCCGGCGTGAAGGCGACCGGTGCCGGGCAGTTGCCCTCGTTGCGCACCGCAAGCCGGTAGCGGCCCCGCAGCCAGCCGCGCCGGCGGCGTGGGAGCACCTCGGCGCGCAGCTCGCGGAACTCCTCGATGTGCACCGTGGTCTCGGGCACGGTGACCGATTCGGGGTGCTCGGCCGGCAGCACCCGTACACCGAGCGGCACGTCGCCGGCCCGGACCTGTGGGGAGCGCGGCGGGGCGAGGCGGATGGTCACCGTCTCGGAGGTGCCGGGGTAGAGCGAGATCCGCTCGGGTTCCACGGTGGCCCAGGCGGCGCAGTCGCCGACGACCTCCAGGGTGTACGCCTCGACGATGTCGCTGTCGTTGCGGACGGTCAGACTGGTCGAGGCGGTACCACCCGGCGTCACCGTCACGGCCGGGATGTCGAGTCCGGGCGCTCCGGGACCGGAAGAGGCTGCAGATGGCGTCACGCCACGACGGTAGAACCGCGCCCGCGCCGCCACGAGAGGTGCGAGGGCAACACCCGGGCAGTCGGCGTGTCCCGAGCGGCCAATGTCAACTCCACTGATCGGCAGGTCAGTTGACCCACTTACAGCCCCACCGGCGGGCGCCTCCCCCCGACGCTGACCTCGTCCCACCGTCCGCCCCCCCTCATGAAACTGGAAACCGCCATGTCCGGCTCCGTGAAAGGGAACCCGGCCGTGACCGCCCTCGGCTCACCCGGTTCCTCCCCCTCCCCCTCTCCCTCCCCCGCCGTGCCCGCGCAGCGGGTGACCGTGGCCGTCTACGCGCAGGACCTGGTGCTGCGCATCGGTGTGGTCCATCAGCTGCGGCAGCGCCCCGAACTGGAACTGCTCCCCGACGCCGAGACGGAACGGGCGCGGACCTCGCTGGTGGTCGTCGACGCCGTCGACGACGAGGTGATAGCCCTGCTGCAGCGGTTGCAGCGCAACCCGGGCACCCGGACCGGCCTGGTGGTCGGCACGTTCGAGTCCGCCGCGCTGCAGCGGGTGATCGAGTGCGGGGTGTCCGCGGTGCTGCGGCGCACCGAGGCCGACCAGGACCGGCTGCTGCACCTGGTGCTCGCGCTCGCCAACGGCGAGGGGGTGCTGCCCGGCGATCTGCTGGGCAGGTTACTGACCCACGTCGGCGGCCTGCAGCGCTCCGCGCTCGATCCGCACGCGCTGTCCCTGTCCACGCTGACCGCCCGTGAGGCGGACATGCTGCGCCTGGTGTCGGAGGGGCTCGACACCTCGGAGATAGCGCAGAAGACCGCCTACTCCGAACGCACCGTCAAGAACGTGCTGCACGAGATCACCACACGGCTGCAGTTGCGCAACCGGGCCCACGCGGTCGGCTACGCGCTGCGCAACGGGCTCATCTGAGGACCGTCCGGTCACCCGGGCGCTGCCCGAAAGCGCAGTGGGCGCTTCCCCCGGTCCGGCCCCCGCCGCTGTTGTCGCGCACCAGGCGCGTACCGCACGGTGGCGGGGCACACCCAGACGTCCCGAGACTGCGAGGTGGACCGTGAACGGCACCGCTGGCCCCGGCGGACGGCGCCGGCTGGGGAGGTTCGGCGCGTCGTTGCTCCTGCTGGTGCCGCTGTTCGCGGTGACGGCCGCCTCGGGGCCGAGCAGCGCCGGCCCCCGGCCGGAGCCAACGGCCGCTCCCGCCACCCGGATCGTCTACGCGGGCACCGGACACCGCAGTCTCGGCCGGGTCGCCACCACCACCTCCAGCGACCCGCTGTTCGGGGCGGGCCCGGCGCACTACGACGTCCAGCCGTCGGCGCTGGGCGACACGACGGTGTTCGCCGGCCGCCGCGACGACAAGCACCCGCAGATCTACCTGCGGGCCGCCGACGGTTCGGTGCGCAAGCTGACCGACGGCCGGGACGCGGCCCACCCCCGGCTGACCCCGGACGGCGCGGCGGTGGTGTTCGACTCGGCGGAGCCGGGCGGCCCGGACGGCCGTACCCAGCGGGACCTGTGGCTGGTGCGCACCGACGGCACCGGCCTGACCCGGCTCACCGGCACGCCGTCCGACGAGGAGTGCCCGACCGTGTCGGCCGACGGCCGGCTCCTGGCGTACGCCGGGAACGGCGATCCCGCGGCCGGGGAGCAGATCTATGTGCGGCCGCTGGCCGGGGGCGCCGCGACCCGGGTCACCGGCACGCTCGGCGGCGCGGCCACGGAGCCCGTCTGGAACCCGGTGGACGACGCGGCGCACCGCGATCTCCTCGCCTACACGTTCACCGCCGACGCGGCGACGGGACCGCGGCTGCGGGTGACCGGCGGGGCGTCGGGGGACCAGCCGCTCCTCGCGGGCACGCAGGCTCAGTGGCGCACGCACGGGGCGGCCTGGCTGCCCGACGGGGAGGACGTGCTGTTCCTCAGTCCGGACCGCACCTGTGACTGCGAGGGCGACTGGGACCATGTGTTCCGGGTGCGCGAGCGGTCGGAGCAGACCCCGCAGCTGGTGCTCAGCGAGGACCGCGCGGTGGGCTCGCCCACCTGGGTCGGCCCGCTGGACGGCGGCTACGTGGTGGTGGACCGGATCTCGGCGGCCGGTCCGCACGAGGTGACGCTGCAGGACGTCCGGGCCGACGGCGCGGACCCCCGCGATCTCGGGCTGCCGATCCTGAACGAGGATCCGGCGGCCGACACCAACACCGATCCCGCCAAGGACCCGCTGTTCGATCCGGCACCGGGGTACGACCCGTGGACCGAGCGGCAGAACTACACGCCGGACGGCCGCCGTATCGTGGTCACCCGGTTCGAGGACGGCCCCGCCCGGCGGATCGAGCGGATCTGGACGGTGGACGCCGACGGCTCGAACCGGGCGCCGATGCCGCTCGCCGGACGCGGCCCGAACGACCGGGACACCGACCCCGCCTTCTCCCCCGACGGCAGGTACCTCGCCTTCACCCGGAACTCACCCGGCGGCGACTCCGCCCCGGATCGCGGGCGCATCCTGATCGCCGACGCCGCCACCGGCGCCATCGTGCACGAGATCGTGCCGCCGGCCGGGCAGCCGGCGGGCGGCGACGCCCAGCCCGCCTGGTCGTCCGACGGCACCACCCTCGCCTTCACCCGCAACGCGGTGATCGACGGCGGTGGCGGCAACAAGCACGTCTGGACCGCGCCCGTGAACGCCCTCGACCGGCAGCGCGACCTGAGCGCGGCGGTCTGCCCCGGCAACTGCGCCGTCATCGACGACAGTCCCGCGTTCTCCCCAGACGGCCGCTCCATCGCGTTCAACCGCAAGAACGGCGCCGGCCGCATCGACGAACGCAACGGCATCCTGCTCACCTCCGTGTCCGGCGACGACTGCCGGGTCCTGCTGCCCCACGCGGCCCGCGGCACGCCCGACGCCTGCCGGCGGGAACTGCCCGACACCTCCGCCACCGGCCCGCACCAGCCGCGCGACGCGGCCTGGACGGCGGACGGCACGGGCGTCGTCATCAGCTCCCGCAGCGGCCTGCCCGTCGACGCGCCCGAGAAACTGAGCGTGCTGGACGTGGCGAGCGGCCGGCTGTCGCCGCTCACCGGCGAACTGCCGGGGCGGCAGAAGGAGCCCGGTGTCCAGCAGTCGGTGGACCTCGCGGTGCGGGCCCCGGGCACGGTGCCCGCGGTCACCGTCGGCGCGTCCACCGACGTCCGCGTCGACGTCGTCAACCACGGGCCGGCCGCCTCACCGGGCACCCGCCTGACCGTCGCGCCGCCGGCCGGTGTGGACGTCACCGGGATCCGCCGGCCCGGCGGCGCCTGCGACGCCGCCTCCCTCCAGTGCGACCTCGGGGTGGTGCCGGCCGGCGCGACCGTACCGGTGACCGTGACGGTGACCGGCCTCGTCCCCGGCGACCGGCCCGTGGACTGGTCCGTCTCCGGCAGCGTCGTCGACCCGCGGCCCGGCGACAACGCCGGCCGGACCGTGGTGCCGGTGCGCGAGGCCGTCCCGCCGACCCCGCCCCCCAGCCCCACCCCGCCGACCCCGGCGCCTCCCACCCCGACCATGCCGGTGCCGCCCGTACCGCCCGTGCCGCCGGTGCCGCCCGCGCCGAAGGCCGGACCCGGGGTGCGGGTGGCCGCCCGGCCCGAACCCGGCTACGTCGGCGGCCGGGTGGTGGTCACCTACACCGTGCGCAACGGCCGCAACGCGCTGGCCACCGGGCTGCGGCTGCGCATCGGGCTGCCCGCCGGCATCCCGAACGCCGGACCGCCCGCGGGCTGCGACGCCTCATGGGTGTGCGCCCTGGGCGACCTGTCCCCGGGCGCGGGCACGGTCGTACGGGTGGTGCTGTCCCCCGACCGGGCACTGACCGGACGCGTCACCGGCGTCCTGACCACCACCGGTACGGACGCCGACCGGAGCGACAACACGGCACGCGCGAGGCTGCGGATCCTCCAGCCCCGGATCGTCGCCGTACCGCCGATCGGCAAGCCCGGCTTCGTCACCTCGGTGCGCGGCAAGGACTTCCCGCCGGGGGCGCCGGTGCGGTTCGCGTGGAGGCCGGGGATCACCGCGGCTGCGGCACCGACCGTGCCGAAGCCGGACGGCACGTTCGTCGGCCAGCTCCTCATCCTGACGAAGGACCAGACGGGACCGCGCACCATCACCGCGCGCGGCCCCGGGTTCTCGCCCGTGAAGACCCGCTTCCTGGTGGTGAACGGAAGCGTGCAGCCGCCCGACGAGGTGACCCGCCGGTGATCCACGAGGTCGATGAAGCGCTGCGCGGCCTGCTCGGCGAGTCCGGGCTGGAGGCCTCCGGCGTGGAGGTCGCCTTCGACGCCCCCACGCGCGACTGGGCGGCGCGCCGCAACGCCCCCACGGTCTGCCTGTTCCTGTACGACATCCGGGAGGACGCCACCCGGCGTGGCAGCGGCGCCGGAGAGGTCCACGACGCGGACGGGTACGTGGTGGCGCGGCGCAGCCCGCCCCGCTGGTTCGAGTTGACGTACCTGGTCACGGCGTGGGCGAGCCGCCCGCAGGACGAGCACCGGCTGCTGTCGCAGGTGCTGGCGACGCTGGTGGCCGCCGACACGCTGCCCGCGCGGCTGCTGACGGGCACGCTCGCCGAACTCGGCCTGAGCGTGGTTCTGGACACCGCCGGGGCCACGCTCAACGCGCCGGCCGCCGCCGACGTGTGGTCGGCGCTCGGCGGGGAGCTGAAGGCCTCGCTCGGCGTGCGGGTGCTCGCGCCGCTGGCCGGGGTGAGCAAGGCCGCGGCGCCACCGGTGACCGAGGGGCTCGTGATCCGCTCCGCCGCCCGGCAGCCCGACGGCGACCCGGTGCCGGGGCGCCGGCTGCGGTACGAGGGGGTGAACGACCCGGGCCCCGACGGCTTCGCCGGTCCACGCGAGCGCCGCCCCGCCCCCGCCCGCCGTCGCCGAGGAGACCGACAGCCATGACCCACCCCACGCGAACCGGCACCCCCGGCGCCGCCCACCCGGACCCCTCGGGCACGCCGGGCCCCACCGACACCTCGGACAGACCGGACATCACCAACACCCCTGGCTCCAACGGCACTTCCGGCACACCGGGAAGCACCGACCCTCTCGGCGCGGCCCGCGACAGCGCCACCGCCGTCCGCTTCGCGGGCAGCCCGGGTGATCCCGGCGGCGGCGCGGGGGGCGGGGGCGTGGATGCCCTGTGGTCGCGGCTGCGGATGGTCGAGGAGCGGGTGCGGCACGCGGTGGCGGCCCGCCGTGCCGGCGACCCCGACCCCGACGACCCCTACCGGGGCCAGTACCTGGCCCCGGAGGCGGTGGAACGGATCCTGGAGGGGAGCGGCGGCCTCGACGTGCCGGGGTACGAGCCGCTGCCGCCGCCCGCCGGTTCCGTGCTCGGCACGCTCGCCGAGCGGTTCGGCCTGACGCCGCTGGACACCGATCTGCTGCTGGTCGCCCTCGCGCCGGATCTGGACCCCCGCTTCGAGCGGCTCTACGGCTATCTGAATGACGACCTGACCCGCCGTCGCCCGACCGTCGGGCTGGCCCTGGAGCTGTGCGGCCTCGCGGCGGCGTCGGCCGCCCGGTTCCGCCTCTCCCCCGGAGCACCGCTGGTCGCGGGCGGTCTCGTGGAGGTGACCGAACCGGACCGGCCGCCGCTGTCGCGGGTGCTGGCCGTCCCCGACCGGGTCACCGCGCACCTGCTGGGCGCCGCCGAGCCGGACGCCCGGCTCACCCAGGTGATCGGCGAGGCAGGCGAGGATCCCACGGCGGAGGCGGCGGACGTCCTCCGGGCGGCCGGCGCGGCCCGCTCCGGCACGGGCCTGGTACATCTGCTGAGCCGCGGCGGCGACGCCCCGGGCCTCGCCGCCGCGGCCCTGCGCGCGGCCGGCCTGCGCCCGCTCGTCCTGGACGCGGCGGCACTCGCCCGGCGCTCCGGCGACGTGCCCGCGCTCGCCCGGGTGGCGGCGCTGGAGGCCCGGCTGACCGGAGCCGGCGTCATCCTCGGCCCGCTGGAGTCCCTGCCCGCGGAACCCGGCGAACGGTCCCGCCGTATCGGCGAGTTGTGCTCGGCCCTGCGCGGCACACCGCTGTTCGTGTACGGCACGGAGAGCTGGGACACGACGTGGGCGGCCGACACCCCGGTCGTCCTGCCGGTGCCCCCGCCCTCTCCCGCGCGGCAGGCCGCGCGCTGGCGGCACGCCCTCGACCGGGCCGGCGCCGACGGCATCACCCCCGATGCCGTGGCCGGGCTCGCCCGGGCGGTCGCCGCACACCGCCTCGACGGCGGACAGTTGCGCCGCGCCGCCGCGGCGGCGGTACGCGGCGCCGCGCTGGCGGACCGCCCGGTCACTGCCGACGATCTGCGCTCCGCCGTACGGGCGCAGAACGGCGCGGGCCTCGCCCGGCTGGCCCGCAGGGTGGAGCCGGGTGTCGGCTGGGACGACCTGGTGCTGTCCGCGCCGACCCGGCGCAGACTGCGCGAACTCGCCGTCCGCGCCCGCCATCGCGAGCAGGTCCTCGGCCAGTGGCGGATGCGCCCGGGCGGCGGCCGGGGGCGCGGCGTGATCGCGCTGTTCGCGGGCGAGTCGGGCACCGGCAAGACCATGTCCGCCGAGGTGGTCGCCGCGGACCTCGGCATGGATCTGTACGTGGTCGACCTGTCCACGGTCGTCGACAAGTACGTCGGTGAGACCGAGAAGAACCTGGAACGCATCTTCACCGAGGCGTCCGCGGTCAACGCGGTACTGCTGTTCGACGAGGCCGACGCGATCTTCGGCAAGCGCTCGGAGGTCAAGGACGCGCACGACCGGCACGCCAACATCGAGTCGGCGTATCTGCTGCAGCGCATGGAGTCGTTCGACGGGATCGCCGTGCTGACCACGAATCTCCGGGCCAACCTGGACGAGGCGTTCACCCGGCGGCTCGACGTGGTCGCCGACTTCCCGGTGCCCGACGCCACGGAGCGGCTGGCCCTGTGGGACCGGTGCCTGGGTGAGCGTCTGCCGCGGGCCGGCGACGTGGATCTCGGGTTCTGCGCGGACCGCTTCGAGCTGGCCGGCGGCTCGATCCGGGCCTGCGCGGTGACCGCCGCATATCTGGCGGCGGAGTCCGCCGAGCCGCTCACCATGCGGCAGTTGATGACGGCGGTGGCCCGGGAGTACCGCAAGCTCGGCCGGCTGGTCCTGGAGAGCGAGTTCGGGCCGTGGACGCGGGAGGCGCTGACCGCGGGCTGAGGGTTGCCCCGCACGGCCCCCGCACGGCAGCGCGGGTGGCCGGCGCCGGGGCGGAGCACCGCCGCAGACCCGTGCGGGCGCGCGGGACGGCACCCGGAACGCTGCCGCGCATCCCGTGCGGGCGGTGCCGGACGGCCACCCCCGAGGACACCCGCGGCCCCCGTGCGGGCGGCGCCGGACCGCCACCCCGAGGGCACCCGCGGGCGGCGCCGGACGGCCGGGCGGGGCGACCGTACGGTCCTCGCGGGCGTCCGGAAAGGCAGCGTGATTGCCCCCGGCGAGGTCCGCCCGCCCCTGTCGCCGGCCCGGACGGGCCTCGGAGACTCGGCATCGACGCAGGTGATCCGAAGGAACACGAAGGAGCGAGCATGCCGACGTACCTCACCCCGGGCGTGTACGTGGAGGAGGTGCAGTCCGGTGCCCGCCCGATCGAGGGGGTCGGCACCGCCGTCGCCGCGTTCGTCGGGTTCGCCCAGACCGGGCCGTTCCACGAGCCGACCCTGGTGACCAACTGGGACCAGTACACCCAGCTGTTCGGTGGCTTCACCGAGGGAACCTTTCTGGCGCACGCCGTGTACGGCTACTTCTCCAACGGCGGCGGCGCGGCCTACGTGGTGCGGATCGGCGGGTCCGCCGAGGACTCCGCCGCCCCGGCGGCCGGCAACGGCCGGCCCTCCCGGGAGACCCGGGCGGTCGACCCCGTGGCGCTCGGCGGGTTCCTGATCGCGGCCCGCCCCGGTGTCACCGGGGTGTCCGTGGAGATCGCCGATCCGGACGGCGAGAACCCGCCCGAGGACCGCTTCAAGCTGCTGGTCCGCCAGGGCGACCAGGTGGCCGAGACGTACGACGTCTCCACCCGCAAGAACGTCAAGGGGTACGTGGTCGGCCAGGTCCGTGCCTCGAAGCTGATCGAGGTCACCGAGCAGCGCGACACCGCCCAGGTCCGCCCCGCCGCCCAGACCGTCGCCGTACCGGACGCCCCGGCGTCGCCCGCGGCGCCCGCCTCCGGCGAAGTGGCCCGGCTCGACCCGGCCGAGTACGTCGGCGACGCCTCGGCCCGGACCGGGTTCTCCGGCCTGGAGGCCATCGACGAGATCACCATGGTCGCGGTCCCGGACCTGATGGGCGCCTACCAGCGCGGCGACATCGACGCCGAAGGGGTGCGCACGGTACAGCTCGCGGTGATCTCCCACTGCGAGCAGATGGGCGACCGCGTGGCGGTCCTCGACACCCCGCCCGGGCTCACCGCGCAGCAGGTGCGGAACTGGCGCAACGACGAAGCGGGTTACGACTCGCGCTACGCCACCGTCTACTACCCGTGGGTGCGGGTCTTCGACCCGGCGGCCGGCCGCAACACCTCGATCCCGCCGAGCGGGCACATCGCCGGTGTGTGGGCGCGCAGCGACGCGGAGCGCGGGGTCCACAAGGCGCCCGCCAACGAGGTGATCCGGGGTGCGGTGGACCTGGAGGTCCGGCTCAGCAAGGGCGAGCAGGACCTGCTCAACCCGATCGGCGTGAACTGCGTACGGGCCTTCCCCGGCCGCGGCATCCGGGTGTGGGGCGCCCGCACCCTGTCCTCGGACCCGGCCTGGCGCTATCTGAACGTCCGGCGTCTGTTCAACTACCTCGAAGAGTCGATCCTGCTGGGCACCCAGTGGGTGGTCTTCGAGCCGAACGACGACCGGCTGTGGTCGAGCATCCGCCGCAACGTCACCGCGTTCCTCAGCGAGGAGTGGCGGCGGGGCGCGCTCTTCGGCCGCACCGCCGACGAGGCGTTCTACGTCAAGTGCGACCGCGACAACAACCCGCAGGCCTCCATCGACCAGGGCCGGGTGGTCTGTGAGATCGGCGTCTCCCCGGTCAAGCCCGCCGAGTTCGTGGTGTTCCGGCTGGCCCAGTTCTCCGACAGCACCAGCCTCATCGACGAGTGACCCCCGGGTCGGCAGGAAAGGTGACGGACAGTCATGGCAACGGGCGATGCGCTTTCCACCCACGTCTTCGGCGTACAGCTCGGCGGGTACCTCGTCGAGTCGATCCAGGAGATCAGCGGTCTGACCGTCGAGGAGGAGGTCGTCGAGGTCAAGCAGGTCAGCGCCGAGGGCAAGCAGATCATCCGCAAGCAGCCCGGCGCCCGGCAGGCCGGTGAGATCACGATCACCAGGGGACTCGACCAGAGCAGCGAGTTCACCAAATGGATCAAGGAGACGCTGAACAACGGCGCCGTGAACTCCGCACGGCAGAACCTCACCATCGAGATCAAGGACTCCGAGGGCAACACGGTCCGCCGTATCCAGCTGATGCAGGGCTGGGCCTCCAAGTGGGAGGGCCCGTCGCTGAAGGCGGGCGAGTCCTCCCCGGCCACCGAGTCCGTCACGATCGTGTTCGAGGAGATCGTGGTCGAATGAGGCGCCGTACGGTGACGGCGGGCAGCCTGGAGGAGATCCTCGAGGTGACGGCGCCCGCCTCCGCATCCGAGCAGCAGCCGCAGGCATCGGCCGGCCGACCCGCGGCCCGCCAGGAGCACGGGCTGCGCACGGAGTTCGAGTTCGAGCTGCCCCGCGGGTACGTGGACGAGGAGGGCACCGTGCACCGGCACGGCGCGATGCGCCTCGCGACCGCGCGGGACGAACTGCGGCCGCAGATCGACCTTCGGGTCAAGGAGAATCCGGCCTACCTGAGCGTGGTGCTGCTGAGCCAGGTGATCACCCGGATCGGCAGCGTCACCGACGTGCACGCCGGGGTCGTGGAACGGATGTACGCCACCGACGTGGCGTTCCTCCAGGACTTCTACCGCCGTGTCAACAGCGAGGGGCACACCCGCGCAGCGGTGACCTGTCCGCACTGCGAGGGCGCCTTCGAGGTGGACCTCTCGGGTGGGCGCCTGGGGGAATCGTGACGTACGCGCTCCCCCGGCTCCGGGAGGAAATCGCGTACGTCGCCTACCACTTCCACTGGCAGCGCGAGGAGATCCTCGACCTCACCCACGCCGAGCGCCTGCAGTGGGTGTCCGAGATCGCCCGCATCAACACCCGCGTGAACGAGGGTGGTTGACCTCATGGCATGGTGGGGCGTACGGCGCCGCCGGATCACCGCGGGTGCGGGCGGGTCCGGTGTGGGCGGGTCGGGTGCCACTGGTGCGGCTGCGGGCGGTACTGCTGCGGGCGGTGCGGCTGGGGGTGTTACGACCGGGGCCGGTAGGGGCACTGCGGCCGGGGCCGGCACGGGCGGTGCGGCTGCGTCCGGTACGGCTGCGTCCGGTACGGCCGGGGCCGGTGTGGCCGGATCCGGTTCGGTCGGGCCCGGTCATGTCGGTTCCGGTTCCGGTTCCGGGAGTGTGTTCGGATCCGGTGCCGGGAGTGCCTCCGGTTCCGGGGCCGCCGGAGCGGGGGCAGCGGGTTCGACCGTGCCGCGGGACTGGGACGGCGGCTGGCGCCACAGCCCGCCGCCGGTACTGACCGTGGCCCGTGCGCCGCTCGGCGTCAGCGACGGGCTCGCCTTCCGTTCGGGCCTCGCCTCCTGGCAGAACCCCTCCTTCGACGCGGGCCTCGGCCATGCGCTGCTGTCCTCCGCCCCGGCCGGCCTGGTCCACGGCATGACCCGCCCGGCCGGACCGCGCGCCCCGCGTGCCGACGGCGGCGGGCCCTTGCTGCTGCGACCGCCTCGTCCGGACGCCCCGGACGCCGCCGAGGCCGGCACCGCGGCCGACGCGGGAGGGTCGCCCGACTCGCCCGGGCCCCGATTGCAGCGCCGGTCACGGGCGGCGGTGACACCGAAGGCGGAACCCGCCGCGGGGGCCGTACCCCGACTCCCGCTGGTACGACGGATCGCCGTCGTACCGGACTCCACCACCGGCGGCCCCGGCGGCCCCGTGGCACCCGGCGGGTCAGGGGGGCCGGGCGACGGCACGTCCGGCCGCCGTACGGCACCCGGAGCCGGGACCGGCACCCGGCCGGGGACCGAGCGGAAGGGACCTGCGTCCTCGGACGGGGTGGTCCAACGTGCCACCGCACCGGCCGACTCGGCCCGGCACGAGCACGCCGGCGCCGTCCGCCCGCGCCCGCTCGGCCCCGCGCTGACCGTGGCCCGGCGGACACCTGGACCACCGCGCCGGATCGCGGCACTGCGGCCCGCCGGCCTGCCGGGCGCGGTTCTCCAGACGGCCCCGCTCCCGGACACCGGCCCGGCACCGAAGCCGGGCACCAGCACCAGCACCAGCACCGCAGCCCAAAGCGGCCCGGGGGCCGCGTCCCAGGTGCAGCGATCCGCGGCTACGGCGCGCCCCGGCGGTCGCCCACCTCTGGGCGAGCCGATCAGCGAACTGCCGTCGACCGCAAGGCTGTTGAATCCGAACGGACCAGACGCGGGCGATCCCACCGGCGGCCGCCCCACGGCAGGGGCAGGCCCGGCGCTGCCGATCCTCCAGCGCCGGGCGGACGGCACCGGTACCGCGTCGAGCCCCCATGCCGGAGGAGCCGTCACGACCCCGAACGCCGGCACCCCTGCGGTCCGCGGCGATGGTTCCGGACCGGCCACCCCCGCGGTCCGGGGCAATGGCTCGGGACCCGTCGTCCCTGCGACCCGGGGCGATGGCACGGCACCGGCCGGCCCCGCGGCCCCCGCCACCCCCTCGACGCAACGCGCACCGGCTCGTCCGGGGACGCCGTCCGGTCCGGCTTCCGGTTCGGGGTCTGCCTCGGCGTCCGGCGCTCGTGCCCGGGGCGGTCTGGGAGCACCGTTGCGTGCGCTGCCACCGACCGCCGGCCCGCCACTCCAGGCGGGCGCCGACGGCCGGCACGCCCCGCCCGGCTCCCCGGGCCGGCCGACCGGCCGTCCCGACGCAACGGCCCGTCCCCCGGGCGGGACTGCCGACTCCCCCGCCGCCAGGCCTCCGGCGGCATCGGACGTCCAGCGGACCCCCGCGCGTGCGGACGGCGCCGGACCGGACGTCCGGCGCACCACGGCACGTGCGGACGACGCCGCAGCCGACGTCCAGCGCGCCCCGGTGCGCCCGGACGGTGCCGCTGCGGACGGATTCGCGGGCGCTTCCCCGCTCCCTGCCGGTGACGCACCCCTGCTCGGCGGGGCCGACACCGCACAGCGCGCGACGGCGGCCGGCCCTCCGTCCACCGGGACCGGCGCCTCCTCCACGGCTGAGGGCGTCTCGGCCTCACCTCCCGGTGCCGCCCGAACCCCCGCCACACCCCTGGTGTCACCGGGCGCCCCCGGGCCGGCACCGGCGGCCGCCGCCGGGCCCGGTCCGGTACAACGCACGGTCACACCAGGGCACTTGGCCGGGCAGAGACAACTCACGGACGCAAGGGAACACTCGACCGGATCCGCACAGCGCACGGTCGTACCGGAGGACCCGGCCGGACCCGCTCCACGCGGGGTCGTACCGGAACGCCCGGCCGGAACCGTACAACGCGCGGTGGTAGCAGAGCACTCGGCCGGTTCCTGGCGGCGCGCGGTCGTACCGGAGCACCCGGCGCCCGTGGCCGACGGGCGTGCTGCGCGCGGTGGGTCCGCCGCCCGGAACGGAAAGCGGGAGGGCGGTGACGTCTCGGGTGAGACGGGAGCGCCGGGGCCCGTCGTCGCCCGGGCCGTCGCCGTGTCCGGTCGTGGGCGGGAAACCCCGGCCCCGTGGCCGTCCGCCGTCACGGGCCGGCCGCCGCACGCCGTCGATCGGGGGGCGGACACCGTCCAGCAATCCGCGCCGCGCTCCGCGTCGTCGCCCCGCACGCTGGCGCTGCTGGCCGCGCGCCCGCTCACCCTCGGCACCCGTGCCCCGGAGGGCATGACGCCGCCTGTGGCCGGCCGCGCCGCCGCGCGACCCGTCGTAGCGGCCTCCTGGCGCCGTGAACCGGACTCCGCCACGGAGGCGCGGTACGCGCCGACGACGGGTGCGGTCCCGGGACCGGCCGCGGTGGGGCCCCGATTCACCGGGGCCGGCGCGCCCGCGCAACCGGCCGCCGCCGGAGCCGGGTTCCAGCAGACGGCCCGGATGCGGCCCAACGCCCCCGGCCCGGCGGGAAGCGCGGACAGCCCGGGGAGAAGCGCCGGCAGCCCGGGGAGGAGCGCGGACATGCCGGTGCCGGGCGCCGCTCGTCCCGTGGCGTCGCCCCGGACCGTCCCCGTCGTACGGCCGGACGCCCCCGTCCAGCGGAGGGCGACCGGCGCGGAGGCGGTGGTGGGCACGGCCGTACCGCCGGTCACCGATCCGCACACCGCCCCGCTCCAGGGCCGGCCGGCCTCCCCGGCGGCGCCCGGTGTCCCGGCGCCCGGCGTGGCGGCGCCCGGCTCCGCCGTACCCGTGGTCCGCGCGGTGCCCGCGACGGCGTCCGGGCGCGCCGACGGCGCGCCGAGGCAGGCCGTGCAGCGGGAGATGTCGCCGGCGGGCGGACGGCGGCGGTCGGCGTCCGCACCACCCGTGCCCGCGAAGCCGCCCGCGAAGGCCCCCGCGATGCGGTCCGCCCGGCCGGCGGGGGCGCAGGACCCCGGGATCGACCTGGACGACCTGGCGCGCCGCCTGCTGGAGCCCGTGTCCCGGCTGCTCCGCGCCGACCTGCGGCGCGGCCGGGAACGCGCGGGCCGCCCCTACGACGGACACCGCTGAGAACAGGGAACGGATGACCAAGGGATGACCGACAACATCTTCGCCACGAGCGTGTTCTTCCGGCTCGCGATCGGCGGCAACGACCTGGGGGCCTTTCACACCTGCTCCGGCATGGGGGCGGAGGTGGAGATGGAGAGCTACGCCGAGGGCGGCAACAACGGCTTCACGTGGCAGCTGCCCGGCCGCGTCACCTGGTCGAACATCACGCTCACCCGGCCGGTCACCGCCGACACGGCGAAGATCGGCCGCTGGCTCGACGAGACGCTGCGCCGGGTGGAGCCCAAGGACGGGGAGATCGTGGCTCTGAAACCGGACCTGACCCGGATCATCAGCTGGCAGGTGCTCGGCATCGTGCCGGTGCGGTGGCAGGGGCCGTCCTTCGACCCGTCCTCCTCCGAACCGGCGGTGGAGACGCTGGAGATCGCCCACGAGGGGCTGCGTCCCTCCTGACGTCCCCGCGCCCCGCCACCGGCGAACGGCCGCCCCCCGGGCGACCCCCACCCCCGATCCGTACGGAAGGAGCCCCCCGGTATGTCCTCTGGCGCACGCACCAGCCGGGCCCGGGCCCAGCTGACGCTGAGGGAACCGCCGGCCGCGGTGGGCGCGAAGCCGGGCGGGACCATCGCGCGGCTGAACCTCCAGTTCAACCCGACCACGCTCGAACTGCGCAAGACCACCGCATGGCGGCGCAGTCCGTCCCGCATGGCGGGGCAGTCGGCGCTGCCCGAGTTCGTGGGCAGCGGGCCGCGCGAGCTGAGCCTGGAGGTGTTCCTCGACGCGACCTCGACGCACGACAACTCGGTGGAACAGGCCGTCGAGAAGCTGATGAAGGCGTGTGTGCCGACGCCGGCGAGTCTCGCGCGGAAGAAGCCGGCCAGTCCCTGGGTCCGGTTCGAGTGGGGCACCGCCCGCACGACGTCGTTCGACGGGGTGCTGTCCAGTCTGTCGGTGACGTACACGCTGTTCGACGTGGACGGCAAACCGCTGCGGGCGACCTGCGCGCTGTCGGTGGAGGAGGCGAGCGTCGACCCGCCCGGCCAGAACCCCACCTCCGGCGCGCGCACGGCGCGCAGCACGCACACGGTGGTGGCCGGGGACAGCCTGGCGCTGCTGGCCTGGCGGGAGTACGGCGACGCGACCGCCTGGCGGGTCATCGCCGAGGCGAACGGGATCGACGACCCGATGTCCCTGGTACCGGGCACCGAACTGGTGGTGCCCGCCCTCGGGGACACGGGCGGTGAGGAGGAGCGGTGACCACACCCGAGGCACGGGGCGGCCGGTTGTTCGCGGCGGATCCCGTCGTGGAGGCGCCCGAGGAGCTGCCGCAGATCTGGGCCGCGCAGCTGGTGGGCTGCGTGGTGGACGAGAACGTGGGGTTGCCGGACTCCGCGGTGCTGACCTACCGCGATCCCGACCACGAGTTCCTGAAGGCGACCCGCATCACCCTCGGCACGCCTCTTCGGGTGTCGGTGGTGACGGTCGCCGGGCAGCAGCGTGAACGACTGTTCGACGGCGAGGTCACGGGGGTGGAGATCGACCGGGACGGCACCGGGTCCTTCACGGTCGTGCGCGCCTATTCCAGGGCGCACCGGCTCCAGCGAGGCCGGAAGGTGGTGGCGTACCGGAACATGACGGCCGCCGCCATCGTCCGCAAGGTGGCCGCCGGGGCGGGCCTGCCCTGCGGGAAGGTGGAGGCGGCTCCGGTCACCTACAAGCAGCTGTCCCAGGCCAACGTCTCCGACTGGGACTTCCTGCAGTACCTCGCGGGCGAGAGCGGTGCGCAGGTGCGGGTCGACGACAAGGGGCTGCTCCAGTTCACCCGGCCCGACAAGGCCTCCGCCGCGCCGGCGCCGTCGACGCCGGCCACGCAGAATCCCATGGTGCTGGAGTACGGCCGGGACCTGCTGGCGCTGCGTGCCTCGCTGTCGGCCGCGGACGGCGCGGGCTCGGTCGAGGTGCGCGGATGGAACACCGCCACCAAGACGCCGCTGGTGGCCCGGGCTCCCTCGGTGACCAGCGAGACGGTGCTGCCCGGACTCAGTCCGGCGCTGGCCTCCCGGTTCGGGGCGGCGGCGAAGCTGACCGTCACGGACACTCCGTACCGCACCCAGGCCGAGACGACGGCGGTCGCGAAGGCGACGGCGGCGCACGTCAGTTCCCGCTTCGGCGAGCTGGAGGCGGTGGCCGAGGGCAATCCGCGGCTGCGGGCGGGCCTGCCGGTCGCGCTCGGCAACGTGGGGCAGGCGTTCTCCGGCCGGTACACGGCCACGGCGGTGCAGCACAGCCTGGAGCCGAACGGCGGCTACCGGACCACGCTGTGGGTCAGCGCCAGCCCGGACCGCTCGCTGGCGGGCCTCGTGACCGGTGCGAACGCGCCGGGCCGCGGTCCGCGCATCCCGGGCCTGGCGATCGGCGTGGTGACCGATGTGCGCGAGCCGGGCGGCGCCCAGAGCGGTGGGGTCAGGCTCAAGTTCCCCTGGCTGGACGACACGTACGTGACCGACTGGGTGCGGACCGTGCAGTGGGGCGGCAGGGGCGGCGGCGGCGTGGTGAGCCCCGAGGTCAACGACGAGGTGCTGGTCGGCTTCGAACAGGGCCTGCTGGACAGCCCGTACGTCATCGGCGGCCTCTACAACGGCGTGGACAAGCCGTCGCGGCACGACGTACCGCTGGTGGACGGGACCAGCGGCAAGGTCAACCGCCGTTCGCTGGTGTCGCGTTCGGGGCACCGGCTGGAACTGCTCGACGCCCGGGCCCCGGGCCCCTCGGGGGTGCGGCTGCGCACCGCGGACGAGCGGCTGGAAGTGGTGCTGAACGACCGTACCGACACCATCGAGATGACGGTGTTCGCCGCCGGCGGCCGCAGGGCGCTGTCCTCGATCGTGCTGGACGAGCGGGGCATCACGCTCGACGCGGGCACGGGCAAGGTCCTGGTGAAGGGCGGCGCCGTGGAGGTCGACGGCACCACGGCGGTCAGTGTGCGGGGCCGGACCGTGGGTGTCACCGGGCAGGCGGGCCTCACCCTCGACGGCGGCCTGCTGGGGGTGCTGAAGGCGGACCTCGTACGCATCAACTGATACCCGCCACCGGTGCACCGGCCCGCGTCCTGCCTGCCCGTCAGCCCGCCGAACCGTCAGCGCCACAGCCCGTTGTCCCCTGGTCCACCTGCCCGTCAGCCCATGGCCCCCTGATCCATCTCCCGTCAGCCCGTAGCCCCTGATCTTCCCGCCCGTCAATCCGTAGCCCCTGGTCTTCCCGCCCGTCAGCCCGTAGCCCTGGTCTTCCCACTCGTCAGCCCCAGCCCGCACCCCCCCGGCCGTCGACGGCCGTGACCTTGTCTGGAGGAGCCCGGCATGCCCGCCGCAGCCCGTACCGGCGACCCCACCGACCACGGCGGCGTGATCGCCACCCCGCCGCCCGGCGCCGCCGCCGCGGTCGCGCGTGTGCTCATCGGCGGCAAGCCCGCCGCCGTCGTGGGCAGCCTGCACACCTGCCCGATGCCGCCGCACGCGGCCACCGGACCCGCCAACGTGATCATGCCCGCCCCCGGTGCTCTCGCCACGGGCACGGTGCTCGTCGGCGGACTGCCGGCGGCGCGGGCGCGGGACCGGACCGCGTGCGGCGCGATGATCCTGACCGGCGCCCCGAACGTCCTGATCGGAGGGGTGTGATGAGCGAGCGGTTCATCGGCCGCGGCTGGGGCTTCCCGCTGCGGGTCGGACCGACCGGCGGGATCGCCCTGGTGGAGCGGGACCGGGAGATCGAGGAGGCGATCCGTCTGGTGCTGGGCACCGCGCCCGGCGAACGCCCGATGCGGCCGGAGTTCGGCTGCGGCATCCACGACTACGTCTTCGCGCCGGGTGACGGCGCCACCGCGGGCCGGATCGCCCAGCAGGTGCGCGAGGCCCTGGAGCGGTGGGAGCCGCGGATCGCCGTGGACGACGTGGTGGTGGCCTTCGACGCGGTCGACGCCGGGACCCTCTACATCGACGTGCGCTACACGGTGCGGTCCACCAACGACCGGCGCAACCTGGTGTTTCCCTTCTACACGATCCCCTCCGAGGAGGGGGCCGAGGAAGCGGTCGCGGACTGATGGCCCTGCCCTCCCCCAACCTGGACGACCGGCGGTTCCAGCAACTCGTCGACGAGGCGAAGCGGTACGTGCAGCAGCGCGCCCCGGAGTGGACCGACCACAACGTCTCCGACCCGGGCGTCACCCTGATCGAGACGTTCGCGTACCTCGTGGACCAGTTGCTGTACCGGCTGAACCGGGTGCCGGACAAGAACTACACGGCGTTCCTGGACCTGTTGGGCATCCGGCTGTTCCCGCCGGCCGCGGCCTGTGCCGAGGTCGACTTCTGGCTGTCGGCGCCGCAGCCCGACACGGTGACGCTGCCCGCCGGCACCGAGGTGACCACCGCGGACGGCGAGACGGAGGAGCCCGTGGTGTTCGCGACCATGGACGAACTGCGCATCATCCCGAGCGAGTTGGTCCGGCTGGTGACCGCGCCCCGGGGCGGTGACCAGACCGACCGGACCGGGGACCTCGCCGAGGGGCGCGACGTGCCCTGCTTCCAGGCGGCCCCCGAGCCGGGTGACGCGCTGCTGTTCGGACTGCCCACGCCGGTGCCTCGGTGTGTGGTCGCGGTGCGCCTGGACAGCCGGGTGGAGGGGGTCGGCGTGGACCCGCGCCAGCCGCCGCTGGTCTGGGAGGCGTGGGACGGTGGCCGCTGGCAGGTCTGCGAGACCGGCGACGACACCACCGGCGGCCTGAACCGGCCCGGCGAGGTGATCGTGTACGTGCCGGCCGGGCACACGGCGTCCGTGATCGGCGGGTTCCGTGCGGGCTGGCTGCGCTGCCGGGTCACCGAGGCGGAGCCGGGCCAGCCGTTCTACTCGGAGTCCCCGACGGTGCGGGAGGCGACGGTGTTCACGATCGGCGGCACCGTCGCGGCCGAGCACGCCGAGACCGTCACCGAGGTCCCGCTGGGCACCTCGGAGGGAGTGGCCGGGCAGGCTTTCCGGCTCGGCCGGCCGCCCGTGCTGCTGGACGGCGAGCCGCCGGTGGTGGAGGTCTCCTCGGCCGACGGCTGGCAACGCTGGGAGGTGGTGGAGCACTTCGGCCGCTCGGGGCCCGCCGACCGGCACGTCCGGGTGGACGCCACCGCCGGCGAGTTCGTCTTCGCCCCGGCCCTGCGCGAACCGGACGGAACGCTGCGGCTGTGCGGCGCGGTACCGGAGAAGGGCGCGCAGATCCGGGTGTCCCGCTACCGCACCGGGGGCGGCCCGGCCGGCAATGTGGCCCGCGGCGCGATCTCGGTGCTGCGCAGTTCGGTGCCGTACATCGCGCGCGTCACCAACCGGGAGGCGGCTCGCGGCGGGGTGGACGGCGAGTTGCTCGCCAACGCCAAGCTGCGGGCCCCGGAGGCGCTGCGGATGCAGGAGCGCGCGGTCACCGCCGAGGACTACGAGACCATCAGCCGCCAGGCGGCCCCCTCGGTGCGGCGGGTGCGCTGTCTGCCCGCGGGGGACGGGGCGGGCACGGTGCGGGTGCTGGTGGTGCCGGACGCGGTGGCCGACGAGGGCGACCGGCTCCGGTTCGAACAGCTGATCCCGTCCGACCAGGTGCTCGCCGCGGTCACCGCGAGCCTGGACGAACGGCGGCTGATCGGGACCCGGCTGGTGGTGGAGCCACCGGTCTACCAGGGGGTGACCGCGGTGGCCCGGCTCGCCGCGGCGCCCGCCGACGTCGACCGGGTCCGGGAGGCGGCGCTCGCCGCGCTGTTCGGGTACCTCGATCCGCTGCACGGCGGGCCGGACGGCACCGGGTGGCCGTTCGGGCGGCCGGTGCAGTACGGCGAGGTGTTCGGCGTGCTGCAACGGGCCACCGGTGACGCGCTGGTGGAGGACATCCGGCTGTTCGCCGCCGATCCGGTCACCGGGCGGCGCGGTGCGCCGGTGGACCGGATCGACGTGGCCCCGGGCGCGCTGGTGTTCTCCTACCAGCACCAGGTCGTCGTGCAGCCCCTCGAGCCGGAGGTGCGGGGATGAGCCGCGCCGCCGTGCCGGGCCTGCCGAGCCGGCACCCGATCGGGGCACAACTGCCCGCGCTGTACGCCGACGACGACTTCGCCCAGCGGTTCACGGCCGGTCTCGACACCGTCCTGGCCCCGGTGTTCTCGGCCCTCGACAATCTGCCCGCCTACCTGGACCCCCGGGTGGCGCCGCTCGACTTCGTCGCCTGGCTGGCGTCCTGGGTGGGTGCCGCCGACGACCCCGCGTGGCCCGCGGAGCTGCGCCGGGAGGCGGTGGCCCGTGCGGTGGAGCTGCATCGCCGGCGCGGCACCCGGCGCGGCCTGGTCGAGCGGTTGCGGCTGACCCTCGGGGTGGACGCCGAGGTCGCGGATGACGGTGGGGCCGTGTGGTCCCGTTCCGCGGGCGCCGGCCTGCCGCCCGCGGCCGCCGGCGAGGTGGTGGTCCGGGTGTGGCCGGGCCGCGATCAGGACGTGGACGAGGACCGGGTCAGGGAGATCGTGCGGGACGCGTGCCCCGTGCACGTCTCGTGCCGGGTGGAGATCCTGCCCGGGCCGCCCGCCGGCGAAGGGAGTTGACGCGATGCGCACCTGTCATGTCTGTGGGGCGTCCGTCGGCCCGGATGACGACTTCTGCGGCAACTGCGGTTCCTACCTGGGCTGGTCCGACGGCGAAGCCGGCGCCTCGGCGCGCACCCCTGCCCTCGAGCCGGACCCCGCGGCCGGCCCCGAGCCGGCACCGGCACCGGCACCAGCACCAGCACCAGCACCAGCACCAGCACCAGCAGCAGCCAACCCCGAAACAGGCCCCGGGGCACCGCCCACGCGGCCGGGCCCGGCGGCAAGCCCCGAACCGGAGCCGCCGGCACGCCCGGAGCCGGGGCCGGTGGCGGGCGCCGTACCGGGAACCGCGGCCGGCACCGGGCCGGGCACGGATCCGGCACCGGGGACGGCTGCGGCGGCCCCCTCGAGGAACACGCCGGACCTGTCAAGGGGCACGCCGGCCCCGTCGAGCGGCACGCCGGACCCGTCGAGGAGCACGCCGGACCCGTCGGCACGTACGTCATCACCACCCGGAGACGGCCCTGCGGCGGGCAACCGCCGGACGCCCGGGGCGCGTTCGCGCCCGACCGCGCCGCAGGCCGAGCCGGTGCTGCCCGTGCGGCCGGCGAAGCCGGTCGCTCCGCGCCCCGTCGTGCGGCCCGTGGCGGCGTCGCAGGAGGTGGCCGGACCGCCCTGCCCCGTGTGCGGCACGCCCAACCCGCCGGGCCGCCGGTTCTGCCGCCGCTGCGCCACCCCGCTGAACCCGGTGTCCGCGCCCGCGGAACTGCCGTGGTGGCGGACCGTGTGGCCGCTTCGGCGCCGGGTGCGGGCGGGCTCCGGGCGCGGGGTACGCCTCGTGGTGATCCTGGCCGTGGTCGTGGCCCTGTGCGTGGCCGGTCTCCTGCTGCTGCCCGCGGGCCGGGCCCTGTTCGAGGACACCCGCGACAAACTGGGCGGCACCAAGGCGGTCACGCCGGTGGGTGTCAGGGCGAGCGCCGAGTTGCCCTCGCACCCGGCGTCGAACACCACGGACGGCCTGAGCAACCGCTACTGGGCCGCCGCGAAGCCCGGTGCCTCGGTGACGTACACCTTCGGCAAGCCGTTCCGGCTGGTCGACCTGATCGTGACGAACGGCGCGTCGGCGTCGCCGGAGCGGTACGCCGCACAGGCCCGGGCGCTCGGGATGGATCTGGAGGTCACGGCGGCGGACGGCTCCGTGCACCGCAAGGCGGTGACGCTGAGCGACAAGCCGGGTCCGCAGACCGTCACCACGGGGTTCCGCGACGTGGTGAGCGTGCGACTGGTGCTGCGGTCGGTCACGGGACTGGCCCCGGGCCGTCATGTCGCGGTCGCGGAGGTGGAGTTCTTCCAGCGGAGCTGACGGCCGGTGACGGCGCGTGACGCCCCCGCTGATGAGGGCAAGTACCCTGCCGGCGACGGGCGTTGGCGCCGTGGCGGGTTCCGCGGTGCCGCACAGCCCGCCGGAACGGGCTTCCCTTTGCGGGTGGAGGCGGGGTCGATAAGGTCGACGATCGACCACATTTCGGCGGCGACGACCTCAAGGGGACTGAATGAGCCGGTATGCACAGTTGGCGTTCACCGAGAGCGTCCGGGGTGTCCAGGAGGAGCGCGGCAGTGCCTTGGCCATGGCACGGCTGCTCGCGCTCGACTCCGCCGAGCCCGACCGGCTGGGCCCCGCCGAAGAGGCCTTCATCTCGGCCCGCGACGGGTTCTACCTCGCCAGCACCGGTGAGGACGGCTGGCCGTACGTCCAGTTCCGCGGCGGGCCGCCCGGCTTCGTGCACGTGCTGGACGCCGGGACCCTCGCCTGGGTCGAGGTACGGGGCAACCGGCAGTACATCACGACGGGCAACCTGCGCTCCGACGACCGGGTGTCGCTGTTCTTCATGGACTACGCGCAGCCCACCCGGCTGAAGATCTTCGGCCGCGCCGAGACCCTGGATCCGGCGCGGCACCCGGAACTCCACGAGACGCTCGCCGACGTGCGCACGGACGGCCCGCTCGAACAACTCATGGTGATCCAGGTCGAGGGCATCTTCTGGAACTGCTCCAAGCACATCACCCCGCGCTACTCGGAAGCCGAACTCGCCCAGGCGCTGCAGCCGGTGCGGGAGCGGCTGCGGATGCTGACGGAGGAGAACCGGGCACTCAAGGAGCGGCTCGGCGTCCGGGACTGACCGGTGCCCCGCCGGTCACGGCGGGACCGGGGCTCCTCCGGGGGCGGGGGCGGGGCTCCCGGGGCCGTGGCCCCAGGAGCGCGGCGCCGCCGTCCCGTCTCCCGGGTGTCACTGTGCGGCGAGGCGCGCCCGGATCAGCCACAGACGGTTGGCGTGACGGCGGTCGCGGGGCTGCACGTCGTAGGGCCAGCGGCCCTCCCCCGCGCCGGGCTGGCCCGGCTCCTTCAGCGTCTCGACGTCCCAGCCGTTGGCGGTCAGGAACGACTCCGGCTCGTCGGTGCCGAAGATCCACGGGGTGCCGTCGGCGGCGAGCCGGTCGAGGAACGGCTTGGAGAACGGGCTGCGCAGCAGGGCCCGGCCGAGGATGTCGAAGGCGAGGTGGCTGCCGGGCGCGGACGCCGACGCCAGCAGGCGCAGCAGCCCGGCCGCCTGCTCCTCCGTGAGGAAGAACGTCAGCGCCTCGGCGATCCACAGGGTGGGCCGCGTCCGGTCGAAGCCGGCCTGCTCCAGCGAGGGCAGCCACTCCTGGGTCAGGTCGGCGGAGACCTCGTGCCGCCGCACGGCGGGCTTGGCGCCCAGAGCGTCCAGGCGGCGGCGCTTCTCCGCGATGAGCGGGGCGTGGTCGACCTCGTAGACGTCGACGTCGTCCGGCCAGTCCAGCCGGAAGGCCCGGGTGTCCATGCCCGCGGCGATCAGCACGACCTGGCCGATGGTGCCGTCGGCGAGCAGGTCGCGGATGGCGTCGTCGAGGAAGCGGGTGCGGACGGAGATGAACGGCAGCAGTCCGCCGCCGGCGTAGCGGTCGATGAGTTCGAAGCCCTTGGGCTCGGCGAGGGACCGGGCCAGGGGATCGACGTAGAGGGCGTCCTCGCGCTCGGACTCCAGGGCGCGGGCCGCGGCCATCCACTGGGCGGTGTACGAAACGGCGTGCATGGGTGTGGTGGTCCCTTCGAGAGGTGCTCGGGTGTGGTGGGTGATGCGGGCACCGCGGCGGCTCAGGTCCGCACGACCGCCTTCGTCCGCATCAGGAAGTCGCCGAGGAAGCCGTCGTGCGGCAGTCCGGGCGCGATCCGGTACGTCGGCACGTCGCCGACGTACACGTTGCCGATGGTGGGTTCGTCCAGCAGCCGGTCGATCAGCTCCTCCTGGCGGGTCAGTACGGTCAGGACGAGGCTGTGCCGCAGCACGGCCACCCCCGCGGCGGGCGTCCAGGGCGCGACCCACACGCAGGGGAAGGGGAGTTCGACGCCCAGTTGGGGCGCGTCGGGGCGGTCGGCCTGGTGCACGGCCGGGCGCAACGCGGCGCTGCCGTCCCCGAGTTCGGCCACCACCCCGTCGGCCCCCAGCCAGGGCCGGGTGCCGGCCGCCCGGCCCGCCAGGTGCGCGGCGAACGCGCGTGCGGTGGTGACCGGCTGGACGGGAAGCACGGCGTCGTCGTGGTCCGGGGCCAGGGCGGGCAGGGGGCCGAGGCGCTCGGCGAGCGCCTCGCACAGCGGCTCCGGGTCGCCCTCGACGAGGACCGCGGTGGCGTTGACGCAGCCGGTGCCGCCGTGGTGGCTCACCGAGTCGACGATGGTGTCGAGGTGGTCGCGCCAGTCGACGTCGGCGGTGATGAGGATCTTGGAGCGGCCCGGGCCCTGGGTCAGCACCGTACGGTCGCCCTGGTGGCGCCGGACCACGTCGTCGCCGCCGTAGACCATGCCGAGGTCCGCGCCGTTCAGCAGTTCGCCGGCGAGGTCGTGACCGGTGGGCAGCAACGCCACCTGGTCCGGGCCGAAGCCGGCCGAGCGCAGCGCGGTGATGAGGCGGTGCGGGGTGAACGGCTCGCGGCGCGAGGGGCGGACCGCGACCCGGAAGCCGAGCGCCAGTGCCTCGGGCCACAGGCTGTGGGTGCCGGGGTGGTTGCCGGCGGCGTTCACGGCGAAGACCTCGCCACGCCGGGCCCACACCGCGCGGCCGGCCCGGGTGAGCGGGTCGCGCCAGTCGTCGACGGCGCCCTGCGGCCGCGCCCGCCGGGCGCTGTCGTAGGCGGCGGCGAGCCGGGTGGCGATCGCCTGGGTCGCGGTGCGTACGACACCGATGGGCACCCCGCCCACCCGGCTGACCAGGTGCTCGTGCTCGGCCACGGACCGGCCGGCCACCGTGCCGGTGCTGAACAGCTCCGCGGCACGCACCAGCGCGGCGGCGCGTTCGTCGGGGGCCGGTGGCGCGGCACGGCGCAGCGCGGTCAGCGTGCGGTGCACGAACACACTGGGCACCATGCTGAGTTCGGCCGCCGCGGCGCCGGTGACGTCGGTGACGGTGAGGCGGTTGCGGGCGCGGTAGGGGCCCTTGGGTCCGAGCGCGTCGAGCTGGGGCGGCCGCGCGTTCTCGGCGGACCCGGCGGGGACGGGCGGCTCGGTGGCGAGGGCTCCGGCCCCTCCGGGCGCGCCCGGTGCGGACGTCATCAGTAGACCCCCTCGATGACCTTCTCGTCCTCGAAGGTGTCCACGGGCGCGATGTCGGCGACGGAGTCCCCGATGCCGCCCTCGGGCGGCTGGATGCGGGTGGCCAGGTCCCGTTCCAGGTTGTTGGGCAGCAGGAAGGACCTGCTGACGTGGTGGGCCACGACCCGTCCGCGCTCCCCGTACGCGACGGGCCGGCGGGTCTCCGGGTCGACGACGGCGAAGGTCACGTACGGGTCGAGGGTGTCGAAGACGCAGGGCGCGTCGTCGGGGAGGTTCGCGCGCTCCCCCGCGAAGCCCAGGATCATCGTGCTGCCGTAGTTTCCGCTGAGGACCGTGTTCGGGAAGATCTCCGTCCGGTACAGGTGGCGGGAGTCGGCGTCGAGCTGGGTGCCGCCCCAGCGGATCGCGCGGACCTTCTCGTTGACCAGGTCGACGAGTTCGTCGCGGCGGACCAGCTTCTCCAGCAGCGGCGGGGTGATGGTCATCACGCCGATGTCCTGGGTGCGCAGCACCTCGGCGGCCTGGTCGATGACGTGCTCGGCGTAGGAGGGCGCCTCGGCGCCGCGGCCCTCGGCGATGGTCCGCTTCACCCAGCGGGGGTCCAGGTCGACGCAGAAGCCGTGCCGGCCGTGCGTGGCGGCGGAGCGCCGGAAGTACTCACCCACGATGTGCGGGCCGCCGGGCACCAGGCCGAGCCAGTCCACACCGCGCGGGAAGCCGTGGGCGTCCAGTGCGGCGTCGCTCCACGCGAGGGTGCGCTCCATCCACTCGCGCAGCAGCACCACGCGCTTGGGGGCGCCGGTGGTGCCGCCGCTCTCGTAGACGCCCACGACGTCCGCCCGGTCCCCGTAGCCGCGCGGGATGAGGTCGGCGGCGGGCACGTGGCGCAGTTCGCCGGCGACGTTGGGGAAGAGGGCGAGGTCGGCGTGGGTGCGGACGTCGCTGCGGGGGTCGAAGTCGAGGGTGGCGGCTCGCTTCAGCCAGAACGGTGATCCGGTGTCGGGGTCGAAGTGCCAGGCCATGGCGGCCTGTACGAACGCGTCCGGGTCGGGCCGGGTACCGTGCGGCGGTTCGAGGATGCGGGTGATCTCGGCGATGTCCAGCGTCATGGTGCGTCCCAGGTCAGGTGTGTGATCAGGAGTGGGGTCCGGCGGCGAGCGCCACGGGGTTGCCGTCCGGGTCGGCGACGTAGGCGATCCGCTCGCCCCACGGCATCTCCACGGCGGCGCGCAGCAGCGGGACGGAGGCGTCGGCGAGGTCCTTCAGCGTGGTGTCCAGGTCGTCGACCAGGACGAACATCTCGAACCGGGGCCCCCGGCCGGCCGGGGTGCCGTACTGGGTCTGGGGCCAGGCGGTGGGGACCACGGCCAGTTCCGCCGTGCCGCGCCGCAGGCTGACGTACGCCGGTTCGCCCTCGGGCGGGTCCTGCCGCAGCCGGGTGAAGCCGAGCCGCTCGTAGAACTCGGCGGTGGCCGACACCCGTTCGGCGAAGATCAGGGGGAACGCGCGTTCCTGCATGGGCCGTTGACTCCTGGGGTGGTCGGGGGGGTGGTCGGTGCGGCGGCCGCCTGCTCGGCGTGGTCGGTGCTACGGCTGGAGGCGGGAGACCTGCCAGGTGTCTCCGTCCCGCTCGTAGCGCAGCCGGTGGTGCAGCCGGTCCGAGTGCGCGCACCAGAACTCCACCTCGTGCGGGCGCAGCCGGTAGCCGACGAAGCGGTCCGGGCGCTCCAGCGCCGCCCCGGTCGCGGCCAGGGACTCGGCGGCGGAGCGCAGTTCGGCCGGGTCGGTGAGCGGCTCGCTCTGCCGGGACGCGGCGGACATGGCGTGCAGCGGGACGGGCCGGCTGTGCCACAGGGCGTCCGCCTCCGCCTCCCCGATCGGGACGGCCGGCCCGCTCAGGCTGATCTGCTGGCCGGTCTCGCGCCAGTACAGCAGCCCGGACGCCCAGCCGGTCTCGGCGATGTCCCGGCTCTTGCGGCTGGTGCTGTGGGTGGTGAACAGCAGGCCCTCGTCGTCGACCGCGCCGAAGACGACCACCCGGGTGGACGGCCGGCCCCGCTTGTCGGCGGTGGCCAGGGCGAGCGCCCGTGGCTCGCGTACGCCCTGTTCGGCGGCGTGCGCCAGCCAGGCGCGGACCAGGCCCATCGGCTCCCGCGGCGGGTCGTCGTACTCCGGGAACTCGCGGTCGATCCGCCCGGTGAGGCTCTCGAACTTGCTGGTGTTCATGCCGTGCCTTCCTGGCCGCCGGTGCCCGCCGGGCGTGCCTAGACGTAGAGGGTGCCGCGTCCCACCAGGACGCCGTGGCCGCCGACCTGGACGGAGGTGACGTCGTCCCCGGCGCCTTCGGCGGTGGCGAGCATCAGCGAGGGCCGGCCCATCTCGACGCCCTGGAGGATCTCCAGGGGCTGCCCGTAGCCGGCCAGGCCGTGGCGGGCGAGGTGGATGGCGAGCGGGCCCGCCGCCGAACCGGTCGCGGCGTCCTCCACCACGCCGTAGGCCGGGGAGAACATCCGGGTCCGCCAGTGCAGGCCCGCGCCGGCGAAGCAGTTGGCCGCCATGTCGGGGAAGCGGGACAGGGAGCGGTGGTCCGGGCGCAGCGCGGACAGCGCGGCGACGCTCTCCAGACCCACGAAGACGTGCCGGGGCCCGTTGCGGTAGATCTCCACCGGTGCGGTGGAGGCGTCGACGCCCAGCGCGGCGAGCAGTTCCCCGGCGTGCTCGTACGGTTCCCAGACGGGGTGCGGCTGGCGCATGCGGACGGTGGTGGCGCCCTCGTCGTCGCCGATCTCGACGGGGATGGTGCCCATGGCGGTCTCCAGGCGCAGCCCGTCCCGCTTCAGTTCCGCGCCGAGCGCGACCGCGGTGCCGAGCAGCGGGTGCCCGGCGAAGGGCAGTTCGTTGACCGGTGTGAAGATCCGGATGTGTGCGTCGCCGTCCTGTCGGGCGGGTCGCACGAAGGTGGTCTCGGAGAGGTTCATCTCCCGTGCGATGCGCTGCATCGTCTCGGCCGTCAGATCGCCGGCGTCGAGGAAGACGGCGACCGGGTTGCCGTACAGCGGCCGCCGGGAGAAGGCGTCGACCAGCACGTACTCGTGCATCAGCGAGGCTCCTGAGGGACGGGGGCGAAGGGGTTCAACGGACCAGTGCGGCGCCCAGTCCGTGCAGGACGGGCAGGGTGTGCAGGCCCTCGGCGACGGCTTCGACGTCGCAGCGCATGCGGTGGTCGGGGGGCCGGCCGATCAGGTCGGCGGCCCGGTTGGCGGGCAGTGGGCGGTCGGCGGGCCGGTCGGTCTCCCACACCATGACCGCTCCCCAGCGGTTGCGGTCGGGGTCGGCGATCCAGAACTTCACGCGCAGGCCGGGTACGTCGGCCCAGTCGTCCGTCACCCCGTCCCGCAGGTGCGCGCGCAGCGACTCGACGTCCTGTGGCGAGCCGTCCAGGTCCCACCAGGCGATCTCCAGCTTCACCGGGTGAGCACCCCCCGCAGCGCGTCGCCGATCAGCCTGGGTCCGTCGACGGTGAGCACCGACTCGGCGTGGAACTGGAAGGAGGCGAAGTGCGGGCCGCGCAGTGCGTCCACCTCACCGGTGGCCGGGTCGCGGCTGACCGCGACCGTTCCGACGCCGGGCACCTGGCGGTGGTCGGCGGGGCTGACGGCGGCGAACGTGTTGTAGTAGCCGACGCGTTCGCGCCGTCCGAACAGGTCGATGGTGCGCTGCACGCCCTGGTTGGGTTCGGCCCGCCGGGTCAGGGGGAAGCCCAGCCGGCGGCTGAGCACCTGGTGGCTCAGGCAGACCGCGAGGAACGGGCGTCGGTCGCGCAGGAGCTGGGACAGGGCCGCGTCGAGTGCCGCGATCTTCGGGTCGGCGGTGGCCTGCGGGTCGCCGGGGCCGGGGCCCATGACGACCGCGTCGAAGCGGTCCAGGCCGTACAGGCGGTCGTAGCGGACCACCTCGGCGGTGGGTCCGAGCGCTTCGAGCTGCTGCACGATCATCGCGGTGAAGGTGTCCTCGGCGTCCACCACGAGGATCTTCAGCCCCTTCAGCTCCGGCACCCGCAGGTCCTCGGGCGGCGTGCCGGCCAGCCAGAAGTCGGCGATGCCGGTGTTGCGTCCGCGCAGCGCCTCGCGGATCCCGGGGTGGTCGGCGAAGCGGGGGGCGGCGGGGACCGCGGCTCCGGCAGGTGCCCGGCCGGGCTCCCCGCCCAGGGCATGGAGCAGCCCGGCCGCCTTGGCCCGGGTCTCAGCGGCCTCGGCGTCCGGAGAGGAGTGGCGCACCAGGGTGGCGCCCACCGCGAGGGCCAGCCGGCCGTCCGGCGCGACGTCCGCGGTGCGGATCAGGATGGCGGAGTCCATCGACCGGCCGCCGGACGCCTCACGGCTGACCAGCGCGGCGACGCCGCTGTAGTAGCCGCGGCCTTCCGGTTCGTGGCGCTGGATGACGCGGGCCGCGCTCTCCACGGGGCTGCCGGTGACGGTCGGCGCGAACAGCGTCTCGCGCAGGATGTCGCGGACGTCGCCGCGGGTGCGGCCCTCGATGAAGTACTCGGTGTGGGCCAGCCGCGCCATCTCCTTGAGGCGGGGCCCGGTGACCCGGACGCCGGGCTCGCAGATCCGGGACATCATCTTCAGTTCCTCGTCCAGGACCATGTACAGCTCGTCGGTCTCCTTGCGGTCGCGCAGGAACGCGGTGAGACCGGCCAGGTCCGGGCCGCCGGAGGGGTAGCGGTAGGTGCCGCTGATGGGGTTCATCACCGCCTGGCCCCGCCGCACCGAGATGTGCCGTTCCGGGGTGGCGCCGACGAGGACGCGGCCGTCCACGTGGATGACGAAGGTCCAGTAGGCGCTCGCCTCCAGTGCGGTCAGCCGCCGGAAGACGGCCAGCGCGGTGTGCGGCCCGTAGCCTTCGAGGTCCGCGAGGAGGGTGCGGCGCAGTACGAAGTTGGCGCCCTCGCCGGTGCCGATCTCGTCGGCGACCACGCGCCGCACCTTTTCGGCGTACTCGTCGTCGGACAGGTCGAAGCGCTGTCCGGACAGGGTGACGGGCACGTCGGGCAGCCGCCCGAGGACGTCGGCGAGCGGCAGCGCCGCCTGCTCGGAGACGGTGAGGGCGACCAGCGGCGCTCCGTCGTCGGGAGCGGCGAAGTTCCTCTCGACGAGCTGGCGGTAGGGCACCAGGACCAGCGCCTCGTGGGCCGGGCCGGCGGGGGCGGTGGCGAGGTCGGGCAGCGGCAGGCCGGCCAGCGAGGCGGGGTGGGAGACCTCGCCCAGCAGCACGTCGACCATGCCCGGCGTGCCGCTCTCCGGACGGTGCAGCAGCGCGAAGTCGGGCGGCCGGGAGGCGGTGAGCACCCGGTCGAGCAGGTCGGGGTGGGGCGGGCTCACCGGAACACCTCCACGCTCGGCGTGACCACCCCGCAGCACTCGACCACGTAGTCGAGGGTGATGCGGTGCTGCTCGGCGGAGAAGTCGGCGACGGCGTCGGCGGCCAGGAAGACCTGGAGGTCGTGGCTGAACGCCTCGATGGCCGTGGCCAGCACGCCGATGTGGGCGTACACCCCGCAGAGCACGATCTGGTCGCGGCCCGCGGAGCGCATCCGCTGCAGCAGGTCGGAGGAGTAGAAGGCGCTGTACCGGTACTTGGTGAGGGTCCAGTCGCCCGGTTCCGGGGCCAGCTCGGGCACCACCTCCCGGTCGGCGGGCGCGGTGCGCATGCCCGGTCCCCAGAAGTGCTTGAGCAGTCCGCGTTCCGACTCCGTCATGCCGCCCGGCTGCGCGGTGTAGGCGACCGGCACCCCGAGGCTCGCGGCCCGTTTGCGCAGCAGCGCCGCGTTGTCGACGAGGTGGGAGCGCAGCGGTTCGGGAAACGGGCGGAGGAAGAAGTGCTGCATGTCGTGGACGACCAGGGCCGCGCGCTGCGGGTCCGGCGTCCAGTCGACCACGTTCGCCGGCAGGCTGTCCGGCGTCGGCAGGGCGTAGGGCGTGATGGGGGGTATACCGACCACCGGTCGGCTCCTTTCGGGCGGGAGGGTGGGGCGCCGGGGCGCGGCCGCTCGGGCGGGCCGCCCCGGAGCGGCGGATGGTGCGGTGGGCGGTGGGCGGTGGGCGGTGGGCGGTCAGAGCGTGTGTGTGCGGCGGCCGTGGCCCGGCGGCCTGCGGTTCAGATGGTGTGCGCCCAGCCGGTGACCAGGCTCAGCGCCTGCCGCGGGTTGAGCCGCGGGTCGCAGAAGGTGGTGTGCCGGTCCCCCACGCTGCCGAGTTCGGAGACGTCGGCGGCGCACTCGGTGACGTCGTCCGGGGTGGTCTCCAGGTGCAGCCCGCCGTTCACCCCGCCCGCCTCGGCCAGCACCGCGCCGAAGCCCTGGATCTCCGCGAGCATCGCGTCCACCAGCCGGGTCTTGTGGCCGGTGGGGCTGGTGATGGTGTTGCCGTGCATCGGGTCGCACAGCCAGATCGCCGGGTGCCCGGCGGCCCTTACGGCCGCCACCAGCGCGGGCAGCCGGCTGGAGACGAAGCCGGTGCCCATCCGGGCGACGAGCACCAGCCGGCCCGGCCGGCGGTGCGGGTCGAGCCGGTCGGCCACGGCGGTGACGTCCTCGGCGGTGGTACCCGGGCCGATCTTGCAGGCGACGGGGTTGGTGATGCCGGCGAGCAGCCGCACATGGGCGCCGTCGGGCTGGCGGGTCCGCTCCCCGATCCAGGGCAGGTGCGCCGAGCCGAGGTACTCGGTGCCGTCGGACGCCCGTCGCAGCATGGGCAGTTCGTAGTCGAGCAGCAGTGCCTCGTGGCTGGTCCACACCTGTTCGGCGGCGGGCCGGCCCTCGTTGACCGAGGCCAGTTCCCGCACGACGTCCTGGGCGGCGCGGTAGCAGGTGAGGATACGCCCGGGGTCGGCCCGCCGCTGGTCCGGCTCGGGTTCGGGACCGTTGACCATGTGCCCGCGGAACACGGGCAGGGTGACCCCGTCGACCTGCTCGAGCGGCTTGGAGCGCGGCTTGGCGAACTGACCGGCGATCCGGCCGATCCGCAGGACGGGCTTGCCGGTGACCGCGCCGACGGTCTCGGCGAGCAGGTCGAGCAGCTGCGTCTTGCTCCGCACGTGCCGGGGGGTGGACTCGGCCGGGTCCTCGGCGCAGTCCCCGGCCTGGACCAGGTGCGCCCGGCCGGCCGCGACGTCGGCGAGCAGCTCGCGCAGTTGCTCGGCGGAGTCGGCGGTGACCAGCGGCGGACAGGTGCCGAGGGCGTCGCGCACCCGTTCCACGGGGCGGGCGTCCTCCCACTGGGGTTGCTGCAGGGCGAGTGACGCTTGGGTGTCCTGGGCTGTGGTGCGCACGGCTTCCCTTTGCGAGGTCGAGTCGGGCATCGACGGGCGGTCGGCTGGCGTCAGGTCGGGATTCCGTCGCGGCGCACCGTGGGAACGTCGATGCCCAGGGCCCGGAACTGCTGGCAGGGGTTCATGAACTCACGCTGCTGCTTGATCTTCCCGTTCTCGAACAGGAAGGAGTGCAGGAAGTGATTGGTGTAGTGACCGGGCGGATAGCCGGGGAAGAGGATCTGGCCCTCGCCGTCGCACTCGACCCAGAACCGGTCGGGGTCCTGGGTGTCGAAGATCTCGACGTTGGTCCAGGCCCAGTCGGGGAAGCACTTGAGCGACCAGACGGCGTGCTCGCCGAGCCGGTCCCGGCCGTTGATGACGATGGGTTCGCCGGTCTCCGTGGTCCACAGGCCGCCGGTGCCGTCCTCGGTGAACAGCAGGTGCCGCTCCAGCCGGTCCTGACCGCGGGTGTTCATGTACCGCGCGACGACGGCGCGGTTGTGTTCGCGTGTCTCGTGCTCGTCGGACATGCCTCGTCTCGCTTTCCGTCACTGGGAGGTGGTGCCACCGCGGTCGTCCTGCTCGCGCGGGGGTCACGGGGCGGGCCCTGGTCGTGGAGCGGGCCCGGAACGCATCGGAACGGGAGGTGTTCGGTGCGGGGAGTACGGGACGGGAGTGCTCGGTGCGGGAAGTGCGCCGCGGCAGCGGCGCGGGCCGGGCCGTCTCAGACCATCATGCTGATGCCGCGCGGGTCCTGGCCGACCAGGGCGCTGCCGTAGACCTGTTCGGGGACGCCCATGCCGAAGCCGGCGTGCCGGCTGCCGACGTGGATGTCGCGCCAGAGCCTCTGGAGCGGGTTGGACACGTCGAGCGCGGAGGAGCCGTAGAGCGTGACGACGTCGTCGACGGCCTCGCGGCACTGCTGGACGACGTGGGTGGCGTCCATGCGGGTCCGGGCCCGGGTGAGCAGGTCCGGGTTCTCGCCGGCGAGGGCGTGCCCGTCGACCACGTCGGCCATCCGGCGCGCGTGCAGCCGGGCGGTGTCCAGCCGGGTGGCCGCGCCGGCCAGGGCCAGCCGGGCGGTGGGCGACTCCGCCTGGTTGGCGTAGGTGGTGCCCGCCACCCGGCGGGTGCCGGCGTGTTCCAGGGCGTAGTCCAGGGCGGCGTCGGCGCCGCCGATGAGCGAACCGATCAGACCGACCATGAAGACACCGGTCAGGCTGTTGCGGTAGAGCCGGTCCGGTGGGACCAGTCCGTCGGTCTCACCGTCCAGCAGGGGCTTGTAGGGCAGCAGCCGGTGCTCGGGCACGAAGACCCGGTCGGCGACCACCGTGTTGCTGCCGGTGCCGCGCATCCCGACGTAGTGCCAGGTGTCGCGCACCGTCACATCGGCTGCGGGCATCAGCGCGAAGTGCGGCTGGGGGCCGCCGCCGGTGTCCGTCAGGACCAGTCCGCAGATCCATTCCGCGTGCAACGAGCCGGAGGCGTACGGCCATTCGCCGGTGACGTGGATGCCGCCGTCCACCCGCTCCACGGTCCGCACGGGCGCGCCCAGGATGAGCGCGGTGCGGGCGTCGGGGTCGTCGCCCCAGACCTCCGTGCGCGTGCGGTCGGGGAAGAGCGCGACCACGAAGTTGCCGACGTTCAGCACCCCGGTGACCCAGGAGGCCGAGAGACAGCCGCGGCCCAGCTCGGTGCAGACCTCCAGCAGCGTCCGTACGTCGGTCTCGTGGCCGCCGTGGCTCGCGGGCACCAGGAGCCGGGTCAGGCCGGCGCCGGTGATCTCGGCCATGACCTCGTCGGACAGCCGACGGGCCCGGTCGCTCTCCGCCGCGTGTTTCCAGAGTTCCTCGCGGAGTCCGGCGGACCGTTTCACCAACTCGGCCGCCTGCGCGTCTACATTATTCCCTGAACCGCGCAATTTCTTTTTTCCTTCCGGATTTTCGGGACGCTGAAGCCCCGGTGCGGATGTCGCTCCGGACGATTGGCGGTCCGTTTCCTCCGGCCGCTCAGGCATCGTACGTGGGCCCGTTCGGCACAGCCACCCCCGGCAAATGCGAGGAGCAACGTACCGATACCTTGCATTCCGCTTACCGGCCGCCGCGACAACGGCCCCCCGGCGAAAAGCGGAATGCTTTGTTCATACCGTCGGGGCCGGCCCGCGAGTGCCGTGCGGGCCGCGTTCAACCGAGGAGATTCCTCGGTTGAACACACGGCGCCGCAGGTCCGAGCGCCTTACGCGGGTCCCGGGCGCTGTGGTAATCCCTTTGGTTCGGCAGGACCGTACGCCCGGCCCAACCCCCCAGGAGACTGGCATGAGTGAAAGTGCCCAGAAGTCCTACGATTACGCGACCGCCGACTTCAACGCCGTATATCGCGGGGGTGAACTACTGGGAGACACCGGCATCACCCGAGTGCCCTGGGACGTCGGCGAACCCCAGCCCGGTGTGATTGAATTCGAGCGGCGCGGGCGAATTCGCGGCGACGTCCTCGACGCCGGCTGCGGCCTCGGCGACAACGCCGTCTTCCTGGCCGCCCGCGGCTACCGTGTCACCGCGGTGGACGCCGCGTCCACGGCGATCGAGCGGGCCGTCGAGCGGGCGGCCGGCCGGCCCGGTGGCGCGGACATCGAGTTCGCCGTGGCCGACGCCACCAGTCTGACCGAGTACGCGGGCCGCTTCGACACCCTGCTGGACAGCGCCCTGTTCCACACGCTCGACGCGGACGGCCGGCGGCGCTACGCCGCCGCGCTGCGCCGGGCCGGCCGGCCCGGCGCCTGGCTGGACATGCTGTGCTTCGCGGCGGTCCCCGGTGGCATGCCCGAGCCGCTGTCCGTCAGCGAACAGACGGTCCGTCAGGTCCTGACCGACGCCGGCTGGACGGTGACGGAGCTGACCCAGGCCGTCTACTGGGGTGTGGCCGAGGCCACCCGGACCTTCCTGGAGAAGACCGGCACCCAGGTGGAGATCGACGACAAGGGACGCACCCAACTCCCGGTCTGGTCCGTGCTGGCCGAGCGCTCCTGAGCCGCCCCGGCCGGGAGGCGCGGCCCGGATCCGGCGGGTGGGCCGCCGGCCCGTCCGCCGCCCCGCACTCTTCACGAAAGAAGGTCTGCCGATGACGACGACCGTCAAGCCCGTCAAGCTGGATCTGGCCCGGCTGGAAGCGATGGCGGAGTCCGACTACTACAACCCGTACACGATCTTCGACTGGCCCGAGACCCTCGGGACGGACCGCCCCTGGATGAGCGAGGACCTGGTCACGCTGGCCGGGACCGAGGAGTGGGACGCGCTGTCGCGAGAGCAGCAGCTCGCCCTGACCCGCCACGAGGCGGTGCACTTCTTCAGCCTCAACGTGCACGGCATCCGCGAGCTGCTCAGCGAGGTCGTGCTGCGCATCCACACCAAGACCTACGCGGACGCCTCGGAATTCCTCCACCACTTCATCGGGGAGGAGAACGAGCACATGTGGTTCTTCGGGACCTTCTGCCTGAAGTACGGCGGCAAGGTGTACCCGGCGGTCCCGCAGGTCGGCCCGGGCGTGATCGAGGGGGTGGGCGAGGCCGCGATCGAGCTGATCATCTTCGCCCGCATCCTGATCTTCGAAGAGCTGGTCGACTACTTCAACGCCCGGATGGCCACGGACCAGGCGCTGCCGCCCATCGCGCGGGAGATCAACCGGGTCCACCACCAGGACGAGAGCCGGCACGTCGCCTTCGGGCGGCACCTGTTCACCCAGCTCCTCGACCAGGTCAAGGAGACCCGGCCGGAGGACATCCCGGTGCTCGCCAAGTACCTGGAGACGTACCTCGAGTACAGCGTCCGCAGTCTGTACAACCCCGCCGTCTACCGCGACGCGGGCCTCGACCAGCCGCTGGAACTGCGGCGCCGACTGCTGGAGCACCCGGCCCGCCACGCGGCGCACGACAGCATTCTCAACCGCACCCGGAAGTTTCTCGCCCGCAACGGCCTTCAGGTTCAGGGAGCCACGGCATGAGCGACGACAAGATGACCAGGATCCTCACCTTCATCCACCAGCGCAATCCGGAGGTGGGCGAGCTGAGCCTGGACGACGACCTGATCGACCGCCGGGCGGTCGACTCGCTGGCCTTCGTCGAATTCCTCTATCTGCTGGAGGAGTTGAGCGGTGAGGCGATCGACCCGGAGGAGATCGACGTCCAGGACTTCCGCACCCTGCGGGCCATCGACAAGCGCTTCCTCCAGGGGGCGGCGAACTGATGGGGACCGCCACCGGGACGACCGACAACGGTCTCGGGGTCCTCGGCGCGGACGAGCTGCGGCTGCTGCGCGCGTTCGACTCGCTGGCGTTGTCCTGGGCGCACCAGTGGGGAGCCCAGGAGCGGCGGTACCCGTTCCTGCTCAGTCCGCGGGACCTGGAGGCCATCGACTACTACGAGAACTTCCCGCACCTGGGCCTGGCGGCGGTCGCCGCCGACCCCGAGCGGCTCGCGCAGCTGCGGGCCGGGGCGCGGTCCCCGCTGGAGCAGTTGCCGGCCGGTGTGCTCGGCGACGCGTCGCTGGCCCTGCCGTCCGCCGCCTGTTACTCGGTCTACTTCCATCTGCGGGACCAGACCCTGGCCGCGGCGGAGAACCGATTCACCACGGTGGCCACGTGCTTCCGCAACGAGACGCACTACGAGGGGCTGCGCCGGCTGCTCGGTTTCAGCATGCGGGAGATCGTGTTCGTCGGTTCGGCCGACGGCGCCCGGGAGCATCTGGAGCAGGCCAAGGAGCAGGTGCTGGGTCTGGCGGGCCGGCTGGGTCTGGCGGTGTCGACCGAGGTGGCCACCGACCCCTTCTTCGACCGGAACGGCTCGCGGGCCACGATGCAGCGGCTGTTCCCGGTGAAGGAGGAGTTCGTGGTGGACGGCCTGGCCATCGGGTCGGTGAACTACCACCGCAACTTCTTCGGGGAGCGCTGCTCGATCTCCCTGCCGGACGGCTCGCCCGCCTCCACCAGCTGCCTGGCCTTCGGCCTGGAGCGGTGGGTGCACGCGCTGACCGCCCGGTTCGGGGACGCCCGGTCGGCCGCCGAGGCGGTCCTCGACGCCGTGTGAGCCCCGGCCCGCCCGCGGCACCGAGTACGGGGCCGCGGGCGGAGCCGGCCGGTCGCTTCCGTGCCGGCCGGCTCCCTTTCCCCTCCCCGCCCGCCTCCCGTCGAAAGTGAGCCGATGACCGACACGACCGTCGACGACGCCCTGGAGACCGGCACGGTCCAGGTGGCCGACGACATCCACATCGCCTACGAGCGACGCGGATCCGGCCCCGACATCGTCCTCGTCAACAACTTCTTCATGGACCGCAAGTCCTGGCGGTCGTACACCGCGAACCTGGCCTCGACGGCCCGGCTCACCGCGTACGACCTGCGCGGCCAGGGCGACTCGAGCCCCCACCCCGGCGAACCGGTGTGGGAGGACCACATCAGCGACCTCAAGGCCCTGTTCGACACGCTGGGTCTGGAGAAGGCCATCCTGCTGGGCACGTCGTTCTCGACGCTGATCTGCCGGGACTTCGCCGTGGCCCACCCGGACCGCGTGCAGGGCCTGATCCTCGCCGGCCCGGCGATGAGCCCGCACGGCCCGCAGCGCCTGCGCCGGATCACCAAGTCCTGGCTGAAGACGCTGGACACCTCCGGACTGGGCGTCCTCTACGAGCAGTTGTACCCACTCGTCTCGGGTGATCTGGCCGTGGAGTCGGCGGGGCCGATCGGGTTCCTGGGCCGCAAGCAGAACTTCCTCGGCATCCACTCCGTGGAGTCCCTGCGCGCCGGGCTCGCGGTGTCGGTGAAGGCCCCGCTCGATCCGCAGATCATCACCGAGGTGCGGCAGCCGACGCTGCTCTTCGTCGGCGGCGACGACTTCTCGCTGAGCACCCACGCGGTGCAGGAGCTGGTGGGACTGCTGCCGGACGCCACCACCGTGACCGTGCCGCACGGCGGCCACCTGGCCTTCCTCGAAGAGCCCGAGTGGTTCCAGCGGGAGGTCGTCTCGTTCGTGGAGCGGGTGACCGGCCCCGGTGACTGAGCCGACGCCGTCGGGGCCCCGGCTGCCGGGACCCCCGCGTCCGGGGCTCCCGCGCACTTGGCTGCTCGGGAGCCCCGCGCGTACCCGGCGGATCGTGCTGGAGAGCGTCGCGGTCGAAGCGCCGGGCTCCGTCGCCGCGCAGCACCGCGCGGGCCGGGTCGCGGTGGGCAGGGCGCTGCGGCGCGCGGGCAGCCCGGTGACGGTGGTGGGCCGGCGGCGCAGCGGCGCGCCCGTCGGCCCCGACGGCTTCCCCGCCTCCGTCACCCACACCCCTGAGATCGCGGTCGCCGCCGTCGCACCCGGCGTCCGCGGCGTCGGCGTCGACCTGGAGCCCCGCTGCCCCGATCCACGGCTGCACCGGTTCCTGCTGGACGACCGGGAGCGGGCGTCGCTGTGGCCGGACGGCGATCCGGCGGGGCTGCGGCGGCTGTTCGCCGCCAAGGAGGCCGCCTTCAAGGCGCTGACCGACTGCGACCGGGCCCACGGGGGGCTGTTCTGGCGGGTGCGCCTGTACCGGCACGAAGGCCGGCTGTGGGCGCGGGCCGGCGACCGTTTCGCGCTGGTCGAGGACCTGGTGACGCCCCTGTTCGCGTTCGCGGTGGCCGTCGGCGCCGACCCGCCGCCCGGTCTGCCGGACGCCTGGTCGCGGCGCCGCCCCGGGACCGTCCCCGGCCGGCCGCTCCAGGCCATAACCAAAAGTTCGGTCTCCCCAAAAAACTAGGTCTTGGACTTCTGATCGCATCGCCGGAAACATGAAGGTGACGACAGTGCCGCTGCAAACCCCCGTCAGCGGCACTGTCGTCCTCACACGGAAGGAACGGATGGTGTCCTCTGCCCTCGAACCGCGCGCCCCGCGGGAGGACTTGGCCGTGGCCGCCGACCGGTTGGCCGCGAGTGTCAGGGGACCGCTGTTCACGGCGGCCTCGGACGGCTACGACGAGGAGCGCGCCCGCTACCAGACCCACCGGCCGCACCGCCCGGCGGTCGTCGTCGGCGCGGCCGAACCGAAGGACGTCCAGCTGGCGGTGGAGTTCGGCGCCGCGCACGGCCTTCCCGTGGGCGTACAGGCCACCGGTCACTGCCCCGCGCTGCCGGCCGGCACCGGTGTCCTGGTGAGCACCCGCCGGATGGACGAGGTACGCGTCGACCCCGTGGCCCGGACCGCGCGCCTGGGCGCGGGCGTCGCCTGGCGGCAGGTGGTCGAGGCCGCCGCCGTGCACGGGCTGGCCCCGCTCAACGGCAGCGCCCCGAACGTCGGCGCGGTCGGCTACACCCTCGGCGGCGGACTCGGCCTGCTGGCACGGAAGTTCGGCTACGCGGCCGACCACGTCCGCCGGATCGAGGCCGTCACCGCGGACGGCCGGCTGCGGGACGTCACCGCGGACGGCGAACCGGACCTCTTCTGGGCCCTGCGCGGCGGCCGGGACAACTTCGGCGTCGTCACCGCGCTGGAGGTCGACCTGGTCCCGGTCGAGCGGCTGTACGGCGGCGGTCTCTACTTCGACGGCGCCGCCGCGCGGGACATCCTCGGCGCCTACCTCCGCTGGACCCGGACGGTGCCGGAGGAGATGACCTCCTCCCTGGCCCTGGTCCCGCTGCCGGACCTGCCCTCCCTGCCCCCTCCCCTGCGCGGGCGGTACGTGGTGCACGTGCGGATCGCCTTCCTCGGCGACCCGGCGGCCGGGGAGCGCCTCATCGCCCCGCTGCGCGCGCTGGGCCCGCGCCTGGCCGACTCGGTGCGCGAGCTGCCGTACACGGAGTCCGGCACGATCCACAACGACCCCGTCCCGCCCGCGGCCTACGTCGGCACCAACGCCATGCTCCGGGACCTCGACGAGGAGACGGCCGGCACCGTGCTCGCGCTCGCCGGGCCGGACGCGCCGATCACCAGCGTGGTGGAGGTGCGTCACCTCGGTGGCGCGCTCGCGCGGGCGCCGCGGGAGGCGAACTGCGTCGGCAACCGCGAGGCCGGCTACCTGCTCGCGGTGCTCGACCGGGTCACCGAGGACGACGCCGACGCCGTCCGGGCGGCGCACGGCCGGCTCATGGACGCCCTGTCCTCGCTCACCACCGGGCGCTGCCTGAACTTCCTCTACGGCGCCGACGCCACACCCGACGAGGTCAGGCTGGCCTACACGCCCGACGACTACCTGCGGCTGCGCCGGATCAAGGCCGCGTACGACCCCGGAAACCTCTTCCGGCTGAACCACAACATCCCCCCCGCTCCCGCCCCGCGGTAGCAGACCGCCCCCGACCGCTCGGACAGCAGAAGGAACGATGATGGAAAAGAAATGGTGGACACTCTTGGGGGTGTGCGGCGGGACGTTCATGCTCCTGCTGGACACCACCATCGTCTACGTCGTCATGCCCGACGTGCAGCGGGACCTGGAAGCGAGCTTCGCCGATCTCCAGTGGGTGATCGACGGGTACGCGCTGGCCCTGGCCGCCTTCCTGCTGACCAGCGGCACGCTGGCCGACCGGTTCGGCCGCAAACGCCTCTACGCCCTCGGCGTGTGCGTGTTCACCTTCGCCTCCCTGCTCTGCGGTGTGGCGCAGTCCCCGCTGATGCTGATCCTGTCCCGGGTGCTCCAGGGCATCGGCGGATCGATCATGTTCGCCACCGGACTCGCCCTGCTCGCGGGCAGCTTCCAGGGCAAGGAACGCGGCATGGCGTTCGGCGTGTGGGGCATGGTCACCGGTCTGGCCTCCGCCATCGGCCCGGTGGCCGGCGGCCTGATCTCCAGCGGCATCAACTGGCGCGGCATCTTCCTGATCAACGTGCCGATCGGCGTGGTGGTCGCCCTGATCATCGCCCTGCGCGTCGACGAGTCGAAGTCGCCGTTCGCCCGCAAGCTGGACTGGCCCGGCTTCGTCCTGCTCACCAGCGGCCTCGCCACCCTCGTCTACGGCCTCATCCGTGCCGGTGAGACCTCGTGGGGCAACTCCCGCGCGGTGACCGGACTGGCCGTCGGCGGTGTGCTGCTGGTCGCCTTCCTGGTCGTCGAGGGACGCTCCGCCGAGCCCATGTTCGACCTGCGGCTGCTCCGCATCCCCACCTTCGTCGGCGGCTCCATCGCCGCGTTCGCGATGAACGGCTCGCTGTTCGCGATGTTCCTGTTCCTCGCCATCTACTTCCAGGAGGCCCTGGACTACTCCTCCCTGGAGACCGGTCTGCGGCTGCTCACGGCCTCGCTCTCGATGCTGGTCGCCTCCCTGATCGCGGGCCGGCTCAGCGCGAAGATCCAGCCCCGCTACATGATCGGGGGCGGCCTGCTGCTGGTCGGTGCCGCGCTGCTGCTGATGAGCGGGATCAACGAGTCGACCGGCTGGGAGCACTTCATCCCCGGCCTGGTGCTGGGCGGCATCGGCGCCGGACTGGTCAACCCGCCGCTCGCCTCCACCGCCGTGGGCGTGGTGGACTTCTCCCGCTCCGGCATGGCCTCGGGCGTCAACGGCACGTTCCGTCAGCTCGGCGTGAGCGCCGGTGTCGCGGTGCTCGGCTCCACCTTCGCGAGCGTCATCGGCGACCGGTTCCGTGAGGGGTTGCACGGGGTGCCGGAGCTGGCGGGCCGCAGCGACCAGCTGGCCGCGCTGACCCGGGGCGGAGAGACCGCGCAGGCGGTGCACCTGGTGCCCGGCCAGTACGCGGAGAAGGTGCAGCACATCGCCGCGACCGGGTTCGTGGACGGGCTCAACACCCTGCTCGCGATCTCCGCCGGGCTGGCCCTGCTGGGCGGGGTGCTCTCGATGGCGCTGATCCGTCCCGCCGACTTCCAGGCGGCCCAGCAGCCCAAGCCCGCCGCGACGGACGCGCCCGGCCAGTCCCCGGTGGCCGCGGAGAGCTGACCCGGGCCGACCCGAGGACGCGGGGCCCGTCGCCGGGGCGGCGACGGGCCCCGCCCTCGTGTCCCAGGGCCCCGCCGGGCTCGTCCGGCGGTTCCCGTCCGTCACCCGGAGGGCGGCGGCCGGGAACCGTGCGCCAGGCCTAGGCCCCGCTCATCGAGGCGACGGGCTGGGCCGCGGTCGTGTCGCCGAAGGACTGGCGGCAGTGCAGCAGCAGTTCGCGCAGCGCCGGGCTCTTGGTCGGCGCGGAGACCAGGGCGAGCACCGCGGGCACGTCGGCGTCGGTGATGGCCACGGTCCGCAGCCCCGGCTGCCCGGCGGTCATGGACTCGGAGAGCACCGCCACGCCGAGGCCGCGCTCGGCGAGGTTCATCACCGCCCCCGGCGCGCTTGCCTGGAGGGCGATGGTCGGGGTCAGGCCGAGCGAGGCGGAGGCCTGGTCGAGCGTCGCCCGGATACCGGTCCCCGCCGGCAGGCAGATGATCGGGTAGGCGCTGAGTTCGGCGAGGGTGACACCGTGCTTTCCGGCCAGTGGATGACCGACCGGCACCGCGGCGACGATCGGCTCGCTGACCACCTGCCAGCCGTCCAGATCCTCCGGCGCCCGGTGGGCCGCCCCGATCAGCGCCAGGTCGACGCTGCCCTCGCGGACGTAGTCGACCAGCTTGCCGGAGTCCTCCTCGAGCAGGCTGATCTCCACGCCAGGGTGGGCGAGATGGAAGCTCGACAGGGCGTCGAAAAGCGGCTGGACCGTGCAGGCCGTGACCATGCCGACGACGAGCTTGCCGCGCACGAGGCCGTTCATCTCGTCCACGGCGTGCCGCAGCGACTCCATCGAGGACAACACGGCCTTGGCGTGGGCCAGCACCACCTCGCCGACCGCGGTCAGGGCGACATTGCGCCCGGAGCGGTCGATCAGCGTGGCCCCGAGATCGTTCTCGAGCTGGCGGATCTGCGCGCTGATCCCAGGTTGGCTGATATGGACCAGCTCGGCGGCCCTCGTGAAATTGGCTTCCTGTGCCACGGCGATGAAGTACTTCAGCTGCCTTATCTCCATAACCCTAGGTTATAACGCCGATCGGCACGATTGATTGGACTTGTTCTCGGCCATCGATGGAAAATTGCCACGTTGGTACCTGGACGGCAGGAAAGGATGACTGTGTCCGAGAACGAGAAGGCCATGAAGCCGGAGGACATCACCCGTCTCTTCGTGGAGCGCGCCAACGCGGGCGACGCCGCCGGCCTCGCCGCGCTGTACGAGGAGGAGGCGGTGATGGCCTACCCGCCAGGCAGCGTCACGGTGGGCCGGGAAGCCATCCGTCAGCTGTGGGAGAAGGTGCTGGCCAACGCTCCGCGCTTCGAGCCGGAGGAGCCCCTTCCGACCCTGGTCTGCGGTGACATCGCGCTGACCTCCACGCCGCCGAAGGACGGCGCCGGCGCCCGCGCGCAGGTGGTCAGGCGGCAGGCCGACGGCAGTTGGCAGCGCATCATCGACCAGCCGGAGTTCCGTCCGCCGACGAGCTGACGGCCCATCGGCTCCGGCCGTCCGCGCCTGGGCGCCACCGGCCGTAGCGGCTGGCGCCCAGCACCCGGAAGGATCCGGTTCCGGCCGAAAAACATATTGTCCCGATCGGGGCACCAGCGCTCATCTGCGTGACGCTGTCGTCACGCGTTGACGTCACGCCACCACCGGATAAGGTGCACGGCGGCAGGTTCAGGGCCACACGGGGGAGGCTCTTACAGTGGTCAGTTCTGCATTGCGCCATTTTCCGGCCCGGCGACCCGTTTCCGCCGCCCGGCGAACCGTTTCCGCCGTCCGCCGGCCCCTAATCGTCGTCCGGCGGCCCTTTTCTGGCGTCCGCCCCTCTCAGCCCGGCCCGCTCGGCCCGCGATGCCTTTCGCCGCGGTGCCGCATCGGCGGCCGGGCTTTCGCGTGTCCCCGCTCCGTTCCCGCCACCGGCGTTCCGGCCACAGCCGATGACCGCACGCGGCCGGCGGCGCCGGCGGAGATCACACATCCACGGCGGCGTCCGCCGCTGCCCCGACCGTGACACGCGCGTCAATCTCACATCTTTATGTATTTCGCACGGACATTGGAATAGGAGATTGAGAATGACTGTGACCGAATTCCGAGCGGCCCGTCCCGCAGAACCGGCCGTCTGCGAATCGGCGGAACTCTGGAACGCGCTGGCGGACAGTCTGCCGGTCGAGCGGGCGCCCATCGACTCGTTGTCCGTCGGCGACTCCCCGCGCGTTTCCGGTGAGAAGGAGGAGCACATCCGCCATCTCGCCCAGTGCGCCGCGCCGCTGCCGCCGATCATCGTCCACCGCGCCACCCGCCGTGTCATCGACGGCGTGCACCGGCTGCGTGCCGCACGCCTCAACGGTCAGACCCACATCGACGTCCAGTTCTTCGACGGAGATGCCAAGGACGCCTTCCTGCTCGCGGTGGAGCGCAACGCCCGGCACGGCCTGCCGCTGACCCGCGCCGACCGCAACGCCGCAACCCTGCGCATCATCCGCTCGCACCCCGACTGGTCGGACCGCATGATCGCCGTCGCCACCGGGCTGTCACCGAAGACGGTGGGCGCCATCCGCCGGCGTTCAACTGACGCGATTCCTCAGTTGAACGCCCGCATCGGACGCGACGGCCGGTCCCGGCTGGTCGACAATTCCGAGCAGCGCCGGCTGGCCGGCGAGTACGCCCGCACCCATCCGCAGGCCAGTCTGCGCGAGATCGCCCGGGAGAGCGGCCTGTCCCTGGCCACCGCACGCGACGTGCGCGAGCGCGTGCAGAACGGCGCGAGTCCCACGCTCCCCAGACAGACCGGGGGCACGCCGGCGGCACCCTCGGTGTCCCCTGCCCGGGACTCCGCGTCCGCGGTCTCCGACTTCGCCCTGGCGGAGACCCTGATGATGCTGAAGCGCGACCCCTCGATCAGGCTGACCGAGCACGGGCGGTTCCTGCTGCGGCTCCTGGACACCCACGCCCTGGCCAACCGGCGGTGGGAGGAACTCGTGGACCGAATACCCGCCCACTGCGCCGCCAAGGTGGCCGCCGCGGCCCGCGAGTGCGCGGCCTCGTGGCGGGATGCGGCGCAGCAGCTGGAGGAGCGGGCCCGCGCGGTCGACGGCCGGGGCCCGAAGAACACCGTCGCCTGATTCCAGCGACCGGCGGGTTCCCTCGCCCGGGCCGTCGAATTCGGCGACCCTCGTGGAATCGAGAAGAAGTCCATATGCTCTGCGCATGACAATTCTGGTCACCGGAGCCACCGGCAAAACCGGCCGCCATGTGGTGCGGGAACTCGTTTCCGCCGGAGCCGCAGTACGTGTCCTGACCCGCCATCCGGAAAAGGCCGACATGCCGTCCGGGGTGACGGTCGTGCGTGGTGATCTGACCGCGCCGGAAAGTCTTCACGCGGCGCTCGACGGGGTGACCGCCGCTTTTCTGTTTCCCGTTCTCGACGCCATCCCGGCATTCGCCGAGACGGCGAAGCGTGCCGGGGTACGCCGGGTGGTCCTGTTCACCGGGGCCTGGGCGGCCGGGCTCACCGCCCGCGACCGCGACTTGGGTCTACCCGCGTTACCGGGCCGCGGAGGCGGCGCTCGCCGAGAACGGCCCCGAGGAGTGGACGGTGCTGCGGCCGGCTCCGTTCGCCACCAACGCCCTGTGGTGGGCGCCCGGCGCTCGGGCGGACGGCGTGGTCCGACTACCGCACCCGGGCGCCGTCTGCCCCGTGATCCACGAGGCGGACCTCGCCGCGGCGGCCGTACGCGCCCTGCTCACCGACGGGCACCACGGCAGGCACTACACCGTCACCGGTCCCGCACCCGTCTCTCAGGCCGAGCAGGTGGCGGCCATCGCGAAGGCGACGGGCCGTCCGCTGCGCGTGGTGCGGATCGAGCCGGCCACCTGGCGGTCCGAGGCCGAACGGTTCCTGCGGCCGGGCATCGTCGGCGACCTGCTCGGCGAGTGGTCCGAGACGGAACGCGACCCCGCCACCGCCCTGCCGGTCACCTCGGCCGTGCCGGACCTGACGGGCCGGCCCGCCCTTGCCTTCAGCCGGTGGGCCGCCGATCACGCCCGCGACTTCGGCTGAGACCGGCCCTCCCCCGCCTTCGGCCCCGCCGGCCGGCGGTTCGGAATCCACCGGCCGGCGGCCGTCGGCCCCGGCCCGAAAGGACGGTCATGGAGTACACCCACCTCGGCCGCAGCGGTCTGCGTGTCTCCCGGCTCTGCCTGGGCACGATGAACTTCGGTGTGCACACCGAGGAGCCCGAGGCGCACCGGATCCTGGACGCCGCGCTCGACGCGGGCATCAACTTCGTGGACACCGCCGACCTCTACGGCTGGCCCGAACACCCCGGTCTGACGGAGACGGTCATCGGCAACTGGCTGGCGCGGGGCGGCGGCCGCCGGGAACGGATCGTGCTCGCCACCAAGGTGTACTCGGACATGGGTCCCTGGCCCAACGAGGGCGGGCTCTCCGCCCTGCACATCCGCCGCGCCGTCGAGGCCAGCCTGCGCCGGCTGCGCACCGACCACATCGACCTCTACCAGATGCACCACGTCGACCGGTCCACGCCGTGGGAGGAGATCTGGCAGGCGATGGAGGTCCTGGTGACCCAGGGCAAGATCGTCTATGTCGGATCCAGCAACTTCGCCGGCTGGCACCTGGCCGAGGCGCAGGAGTCGGCCCGCGCGAGGCACCTGCCCGGACTGGTCAGCGAGCAGTCGCACTACAACCTCCTGGAACGCACCGTCGAGCTGGAGGTCGTACCGGCCGCGCAGCGCTACGGGATCGGTCTGCTGCCCTGGTCACCGCTGCACAGCGGCCTGCTCGCCGGGGTGCTGCGTGACGAGCGGCGCGGGGTCAGGCGCACGGTCGCCCGGGCCGCCGCCGCGCTCGCGACACGGCGCCCGCAGATCCAGGAGTACGAGGACTTCGCCGCCGAACTGGGCGAGGAGCCGGGGCACGTCGCGCTGGCCTGGCTGCTCGCCAACCCTGCCGTCACCGCACCCGTGGTGGGCCCCCGCACGCTCGACCAGCTCCACGGCGCGCTGGGGGCGCTGGACGTGGTGCTGGAGCCGAAGTCCCTGGCCCGGCTCGACGAGATCTTCCCCGGCCACCGGCCCGCCCCCGAGGCGTACGCCTGGTGACCCGCCGGCCCCGCACCGCCTGACGCCGTACCAGCCGGTCCGTACCGCCTGATGCCGTACGGTCCGGCCCCGCACCGCCTGACGCCGTACGGTCCGGCCCCGCACCGCCTGACGCCGTACGGTCCGGCCCCGCACCGCCTGACGCCGTACGGTCCGGTCCCGCACCCCGCCTGATGCCGTGTGGGCCGGCCCCGTACCGCCTGGTGCCCACGGGTCTGCTCCGCCCGATCTCCACGCCCGGACGGCCGCCTACGGCCACTTCGGCCGTGAGCTGCCGGAGTTCACCTGGGAGCGCACGGACCGCGCCGCCGCCCCGCGGGCCAGTCGCCGGACTGTGAGACACACCCGGGCGATCGGGCGGCCGTCCCGGGCACGCGGTGCGCGCCCGGGAGGAGCGCTCAGCCGTTCCCCGTCAGGGACCGGGCGATGTCGCGCAGGGCGGCCGTGGCGCGCTGGTGCAGTCCGTCTCCGAAGGTGACGCGCGTGACGCCGAGCCGGCCCAGTTCGGCGGGGTCCGGACCGCCGGACCGGTGCAGGGCGTTGAGCGGGACGGCCACGGCACCGGCCAGTTCGGGCAGCAGTGCCACCGGGGCCAGGATCGGGTACACCACGTCCACGCCGGCCTCCGTGTACAGCAGGGCGCGGCCGATCGCCTGCTCGGTGCCCTGGTCGCCGTACAGGTAGCAGTCCACCCGGGCGTTGACCACGAGCCGGCCGCCGGCCGCGGCCGTGACCTCCGCCAGCCAGTCGGCGTGCGCGCGGGCGTCCTTGAGCGTGCCGGTGCGGTGGTCGGTGTCCTCCAGGTTGCAGCCGACGGCTCCGGCGGCGAGCAGCCGCTCCACCAGTTCCTCGGGCGCCAGCCCGTAGCCGTCCTCGACGTCCACGGTGACCGGGACGTCGACGGCGCGCACGATCCGGGCGAGCGCGTCGAACATCTCGCCGGCCGGGGTGTCGCCGCCGTCGCGGTACCCGAGCACGGCGGCGACCGCGGCACTGGAGCTGGCCAGCGCCGCGTACCCGGCCTCCGCGAACACGCGGGCGCTCACCGCGTCCCAGACGTTGGGGATCACCAGGGGATCGGCGGGGTCGGTCCGCTCGTGCAGGTCGCGGAAGACGTCGGTACGGGTGGGGGTGGCCATGGGCTGCCTCCTGGGGCTGCGTGAAGGCCGCAGCGCCGGGCTGTTCGGCCCGGGGCGGCGGGCAAGGAGCGCCCACCCCGGCCGGTCGGCGGGGTGGGTACGGTGGCCGCGCGGGCGGCCCGGACCGGCCGGGGCCGGTCCGTGGGTGTTCTAGCGTTTCAGGGCACGGTTCACCAAGTCGGCGGCGGCGCCCGTGTAGTGGGCCGGGTCGAGGAGTGCGGTCAGCTCGTCCGGGCCGAGGATCCCGGCCAGTTCCGGCCGGGTCGCCAGGACGTCGGCGAGTGGGATGCCGTCGGCCGCGGCCCGCGCGGAGGCTTCGGTCAGCAGTTGCCGGGCCGGTGCCTTGCCGAGCCGGGGCGCGAGGACCGCGGCGAGCCGCTCGGAGACGATCTGGCCGCCCGTCAGGTCGAGGTTGGCCCGCATCCGGTCGGCGTGCACGGTCAGGCCGCGGGCGAGGTCCACCGCCGTGTGCGCGGCGCCACCCGCCAGGCGCAGGGCCTCCCGCAGCAGACTCCACTCGGCGTGCCAGGCACCGGCGGACCGTTCGTCCTCGGTGGTCAGGCACTGGGTCAGCCCGGCGGCCAGCAGCGGGACCTGGAGGGCGGCCGAGCGGATCAGCGTGGCGAGCACCGGGTTGCGCTTGTGCGGCATCGCGGAGGAGGCGCCCCGGCCGGCCGGGGCGGGCTCGGCCGCCTCGCCCACCTCGGTACGGGCCAGCACCTGCACGTCCGCCGCCATCTTGCCGAGGCCGGCCGCGGTGTGCGCGAGCGCGTTGCCGAGGTCGGCGACCGGGGTGCGCAGCGCGTGCCAGGGCAGCACCGGCCGGGCCAGACCGGTCTCCTCGGCGAAGGCGGCGGCCAGCGCGTCGGCGTAGCCGCCCGGGTCGGCGGCCCCGGGCGCCCCGTCCAGGCGGGCGTACTCCAGGTATCCGGCGAGGGTGCCCGCGGCGCCGCCCAGCGCGACCGGGAGCCCGTGGTCCAGGATCCGCCCGAGCCGTTCGGCGGCGTCCAGGACCAGGGACCGCCAGCCGGCCGCCTTGAGCCCGAACGTGGTGGGCACCGCGTGCAGGGCCAGGGTGCGGCCGGCCATGACGGTGTTCCGGTGCGCCCCGGCGAGCCGGGCCAACTCCTCGGCGGTGGTGCGCAGATCGGCGACGACGAGGCGCAGCGCACGGGCCGCGACCAGCATGGTCCCGGTGTCCAGGATGTCCTGGCTGGTGGACCCGCGGTGCACGTACTCGGCGGCGGCCGGGTCCGCCTCGGCCACCACGGCGGTGAACGCGCGGACCAGTCCGACCACCGGGTTGGCCGTCTCGCGGGCCGCCAGGGCGAGTGCGCGGGCGTCGAGCCGGTCGGCGTCGGCGGCCTCGGTGATGGCGGCGGCGGCCGCGGCGGGCAGGGCCCCCAGCCCGGCCTGGGCGCGCGCGAGCGCGGCCTCCGCGTCCAGCATGGCCTGCAGCCAGGCCCGGTCCCCGGTCGCCTCCTCCACCGGGGTGCCGGCCCGCACCGGGGACAGCAGCCCGCAGTCGAGGCCGAGCGCGTCGCGCGTCATGCGATCACCTCCGCCGATCCCGCACCGGCCAGCCGCACCGTCGCGTCCGCCGGTCCCGCACCCGCCGGCCGCACGGCCGCGTCCGCCGGACGCCCGCCCGCCTCCGGTGGCGTCGCCTCCGCCGGTGGGCCGCCGGCCGCTCGCGGCGTCGCGGCCGCGGTCCGGGCCGGCAGGGACAGTACGGCATGGGCGATGGCGTCGGCGTCCTCCAGGGTCACCGAGCCCACGCCCGGCCGGATACCGGCCGCGGTGACCCAGTGCACGGCCTCGGTGGGCACGCCGTACGCGAAGCGCCGCGGGTGGGGCCGGCCGGCGGCGTCCACGAGACGGTACGGGCGTTCCGTGACGTCGAGTCCGCCGGTCTCGTAGCCGGTTCCGCCGGCGCCGGGTATCCGGTGCGGGCGGCACTGGCCGGTGCGCAGCAGGTGGCGCAGCAGGGGGTCGCCGGTGCGGCGCAGGTCGGGCTCGGGCAGCCGGGCCTCGACGAACGCGGTGAACGGCGGTGTCCCGTCCGCCGCCGGCCCGGCGCCCACCACGAAGGCGGGACCGGCCGGCCCGTCGGCCACGGCGTCCACCCGCAGCCCCGGCGGCAGGATCTCGACGACGCCGGCCTCGATGAGGGCGATCAGTTCCTCGATGCGGGAGACCGGCGGCCCGATGGACAGGAAGGCGTTGAGCGGGGTGTACCAGCCGTGCAGGTCGTCCCGGTAGGAGTCGCCGTCGATGCCGTCGTGGTCCACCACGAGCCGGATCTCGTTGCGCAGGTCGCGCAGCACGTCGAGGGCGGCCTTCAGCGGCCCGCTGACGTTGCCCGCCCTGGCCTCGGCCACGTCCCGGCGCAGATGCCCGAGGAGCCAGGCGCGGTAGTCGGCCACGGAGGCGAACTCGCGGTCGCCGTAGGGGCGGGCGATGCGCTCCCAGTCCCAGCGGTCCCCCGGTCCGATGCCCGCGGCGCTCAGGAACCCGTCCTCCTGGTCGTCGGCGAGGCGCGCGTAGGCGTCGGCGAACGCCGTCGGGTCCTGTCCGCGGGTTGTCAGCAGTGCCGCGTAGTAGACGCCCTGCACCTCCCTGGCGACGAGGGGCCACAGGTCGGTACGGAAGGACACCAGGTCGCCCCGCCGGGCGCGCTCGCGCAGCGTCTCGACCCGCAACGGGTCGAGCAGCCGGGGCTCGTGGCGGCCGTGGGGTCCCTTCTCGTTCTCGCCGCGTGCGTGGTACGGCACACCGCGCCGGGAGCCGGCGAAGAGCCGGGGCTCCTCGCCGGATGCGGTGTAGACGAGCCGGTCGTCGACCCGGGTGAAGGAACCGCCGCGGCCGAGCGTGAACAGGGCGAGGTGGTCGAAGAAGTTGAGGCCGAGGCCGCGCAGCAGCACGGGCCGGCCGGGGGCGATGGCGGACAGGTCGTGGTCGGCGGGGTTGGCGGGCCCGAGGTACGTCAGCCCGTGCGCGGCGGCGAAGTCGGCGAACCGCCGTGTCTCGGCGGTGGGCAGCTCGGGCAGGTGTCCCTGGGCGAGCACCACGGCGTCCAGTCCGGCCAGCCGGGTGCCGTCGTCGAGCAGCACGGTCTGCGGTGCGTCCGGGCCGGGACCGGCGTCGTCGAGGGCGACGGCCAGCGCCTCGTGCACGCGGACGGTGATGTGGCCCGGGGCGGTGGCGACCAGCAGCCGGAACACCCAGCGCAGGTAGTGGCCGTAGAAGGCGCGGGTGGGGTAGGAGTCCGGTCCCAGAGCGCGTGCCTCGGCGAGGACCCGCTCGTCCGGGCCACCGGGGATCGGCGGGGTCAGGGTGGCGTCGGCGAGGCGGCGCGCCCACTCGTACAGGCTGGGGCCGTCCTCGACCGGGCCGGCGATGCTGACGCTGTTGTCGGTGAACACGGTGACCTGGGAGGCCACCGTGTTCATGAGCAGGTGCTCGGACTGCGCGGTGCGCCAGACCCGGCCCGGTCCGGGGGGCGAGGGGTCGACGACGTGCACGGTGATCCGCTCCCGTGAGGGCGACTTGCGTTCCTGGGCGAGCAGCCGTTCCAGGACGGACACGCTGCGGGGTCCCGCCCCGACGACGCAGATCTCCGAGTGTGTGCTGTTCAAGGGTCACTCTCCGCTGGGCTGTGGAGTGGGCGTGGCGGGGCCGGCGGCGGGAGGCGTGCCGGGCCGGGAACTGCCGGGGGCCGGAGTGAGGCGGATGGAGACTTCCAGCCCCGAGCCGACCGACAGGGGCATCGAGAAGTAGTCCTCGCCGTCGGACACCCGGTCGAGGTAGGGGCCGGTGGGGGCGGAGCCCAGGGCGAGGACGATCGTGCCGGGCCGCATCCGCCGTTCCAGGGCGGTGAGCGCGGGCAGCGTCAGCTCCGGGCGGCAGTCGAGCAGGGCGAGGTCGACGAGGGTGGGGGCGCGGCCGAGGTCGTGCAGTCCGGAGTGCCGGACCTCGGCCCAGGGGTTGAGTCCCGCCGCGGTCAGCCGGGTGCGGGCGTCGGCGGCCCGGTGCGCGTCGGGCACGTGGCCCACGACGCGTCCGGTGCCGTTGGCCCGTGCGCCCGCCGCGAGTTGGACGAGGGAGCCGTCCGCCGTGCCGTCGAACGCCACCACGCAGGCCGCCCGCATGGAGCGGACCAGCGAGTAGAGCAGGCGGCCGACCTCGGCGGAGACGGGTTGCCCGGGGGTCCCGGTGCGCGCCGGGCGGACGAGATGGATGAATCCGTCGGCGTCGATGGTGGCCCGGACACCGGTGTGCAGCCGGTCACCGTTCATCCGGGGACCGCCACCGGATCCTCCGGGCTCGGCCCACCGCCCGTCGCCGCTCGGCGGCCCGGCGTCCCCGGCCCCTCCGGCCACGAGGCCCTCGGCCGCCGGCCCGTCCTGACCCGGTTCCCCGGCCGGCAGGCCCCTGGGCGACGGGCCTTCGGGCACCGGGGAGTCGGCCGCCGGGGGGCCGGTCACCAGTCCCTCGGGGGCCGGCACGGCGAGCAGCTCCCCCAGGGGCTGTCCCGGGTGCGCGGTGGCGTCGCGGGCTGTGCCGTGCGCCGGCAGGGGGACGGCCAACCCGGGTCCGCTGACCAGCAGTTCGCCGTCGGCGGCGATCTCGGCGCGGACATGGGCGAGCGGGCGGCCGACCGTGCCGGCCCGCCGGGCGGCGGGGGTGTTCCAGCTGATGGGGCCGGTGCTCTCGGGCAACCCGTAGCCGGCGTAGACGGGCAGGCCCAGGCCGTCGAACTCACGGAGCAGCGCCTCGGGCACCTCCGGACCGCACCACAGCAGCGGGAGGCCGGGGGTGCCGAAGACGGCGGCCGGCAGTGGGGCGCCCTCGCGTCGGGCGGTGCGGGCGGCGGCGATCAGGGCGACCGCCCAGGCCGGGGTGACGGCCAGCGCGGTGGGCCGGACGGCGGCCGTCCAGCCGGGCAGGGCGGCGGGCGCGACGCCGGCCGGCGGCAGCACCAGGCAGCCCCCGTCGGCGAGGGTGAGCGGGGTGGCGGCCAGACGGTGCGCCGGCGACCACAGCGGCAGGGTGGCCGCGCATCGGGCGAAGGTCGCGGCGGGCACCTCGGCCCGCACCGCGTCGAGCAGCGCGGTGACCGCGTGGGCGCGGATGCCGACCGGTGCGCCCGCTCCCGGCCCCGGCCCGGTGGCCGGGGTGGCGGGGAGGATCGTGCAGATCCAGTCCCGGTCGTCGTCCGGGACGCGGTAGGCGCCGGCGGCCTCCTCGGTGAGCGCGGCGACGTCGAGCGGGAGCACCGGGCACCCCGCCGGCAGCACCCCGCGCCCCTCCCAGGCGGCCAGCCGGCCGAGGCCGTGGGCGTCGGCGAGGACGGCCGAGACGCCCGCCAGGAGGGTCGCCGCGGTCCGTGCCGAAGCACCGGGCGGCACGGGGCAGTTGGTGGCCCGCAGGGCCAGCAGGGCGAGGTCGGCCACCAGGGACTCGGGGGTGTCGCCGCACAGCACGCCCACCCGGATCCGCCCGCCGGAGCGGGCGGTCTCCGTCGCCGCGGCGACGCGGTCGTCGAGGGCGCGGGCGGCCCGGGTGACCTCGCGGTAGGAGTGGGCGACGGCGCTGCCGTCCGCGGCCGTCACCTCCACCAGCGGCCGGTCGCCGTCCTCGGCGTGCCGGCGCAGGACGGTCTCAACGGCCCTCACGGTCGGACTCCTCCCGTCGTGCGCGCCGCCGGCGCGGTGGTTGGCTGCGGTGGGTGCGAAACCTCCCGGCCGGACCGCTCGGCGCGGATCCCCCGGCCGCCCCGCTCGGCCGGCTCCCCCGGTCGCGCCGGTCGGCGCGGACCCGACGGTCCGCGCCGACCAGGAGTGCCGGACTCGGGTGGTCTCCGGTCAGGCGGGAACGAGCGCTCCCGGGGCGGAGCCGGACCGGCCGGCCCGGGCCGCGGGGTCCGTGCCGCACCGGTTCCAGCCGACGTCGTCGTCCCGCAGCGCTTCGGTGCGGGCCGCCCTCGAAGAGCCGGGCCGGGCCGCCGTCAGGGTGTGGGAACCGGTAATGCCGCCGTACATGACTCGCCTCCATCACCTAAAGACATCGGAAAGCACGGATCACGGAACTGAGCGAGCAAGCGCATGGCCCGCCGGTCCCCCGACAGAACAACCGTCGCGGCCCGGGAGCGAACAAAGAAGACCTAACATGCTTCGGGTCGGCGCACTGCCGTGAAGCGAAGGATTGAAATGGAAACAGCTCAGCGTAAAACGGGCACGGGAATCGCAGGGATGACCTCGCGGCCGAACGGGGTCGACGCGATCGGGGAGGCAATAGCCGCCTGTTCGGACAGGCTCACGGATGAGGCCGCGGACTACCGCACCACCATGCGGAATGTCGCCGAGGCGCTCAGCGGCCTGTCGCGCGCGGTCGCGGAGCAGGCGGATTGGGCGCCGGCGGCCCCACGACCGGAATCCGATATCCGGTTCCTCCCCGCGGAAAGCGGCACGGCGCATTCCGCTTTTCGCTATCTGCACGGCCTTCCGGACATCAATAGGGCGATACAGAATGAGCTGGACGGGGCCCGCAGCGAGATCCTCACCGCCCAGCCGGACGGGTCGCGCCCGCACGCCGTGTTGCGGGACGCGCTCGCCGCGGTGCGCCGGCAGCTGGCCGCGGGCGTGGCCATGCGGACGCTCTACCAGCACAGCACGCGGTTCGACGAGCCGACCAAGCAATACGTCAAGGCGGTGACCGAGTTCGGTGTCCAGGTGCGCACGCTGCCCGAGTTCTTCGAGCGGCTCATCATCATCGACCGGTCGGTCGCGTTCATTCCGGGCAGCCGGGACCGCACGACCGCCGTGCTGGTCCGGGAACCGGCGCTGGTCGGCTTCCTCACCGACGTCTTCACCCGTCAGTGGGACCGGGCCGAGCCTTTTCCGTTCGTTCCGGTGCGGGCCGCGGAAGCCGCCGGGGACGTCATCCCGGACATGCGCGAAACGATCCGGAAACTGCTCATCGAAGGCCGCTCGGACAAGGAGATCGCCCGTCGCCTCGGATTGAGCCTGCGTTCACTCCAGACGCACGTGGCGCGTTTGAAGGACGATCACGGGGCGCAGCACCGGCTCCAGCTCGGATACCTCATGGCGTTGAGCGACCAAATGCCCGGCGAGCCGGGCTCCGGTGATTCCTAGCGCCTGGAAAACGGAATGTGCCGCGGGGCGGAGGGCGGCGCGCACCGTATGCGGAACCGCCACCGACCAGCTGCTCCCCGTTTCACTTTCGCCGCCCGTCGCCCCACGGCACCGAATTCCCCAGGAGAAGCACGCCGATGTCACGCTATGCGCTGGCCGCGAACGAGAACCCCTTCCCTCCCCTGCCGTCGGTACGCGCGGCGCTCGTGACGGCGAGCGGCACCGTCAACCGCTATCCGGACCGTGCGGTCGCCGCGCTGACCGAGGCGCTCGCCGCCCGGCACGGCGTGCCGCCCGAGCACATCGCGACGGGCGCCGGATCGGTCGGGGTGACCCAGCACCTGCTGCACTCCACCCTGCGCGAGGGCGACGAAGTGGTGTACGCCTGGCCGTCGTTCGAGGCGTATCCGCATCTCACCGCGTTGTGCCGGGGCACGTCCGTGCGGGTGCCGCTGCGGGCGGAACGGCACGACCTGGCGGCGATGGCCGACGCGATCACCCCGCGCACCGCGCTGGTGATCGTCTGCAACCCCAACAACCCCACCGGCACCGCCGTGACCGCCGCCGAGCTGGAGGCCTTCCTGGACCGGGTGCCGGACGGCGTCCCGGTGCTGCTGGACGAGGCGTACCGGGAGTTCGTCCGCGATCCCGAGGTCCCGGACGGCATCGAGCTGTACCGGAACCGGCCCGGGCTGATCGTGCTGCGGACCTTCTCCAAGGCGTACGGCCTGGCCGGTCTGCGGGTCGGCTACGCCGTGGCGCACGAGGAGCAGGCGGCCCGGATCCGGCACGCCGCGATCCCGTTCGGGGTGAACGGCCTCGCCCAGTCCGCCGCGCTCGCCTCACTGGCCGCCGAGGACGAGCTGCTGGAGCGCGTGGAGGCCGTCGTCAAGGAGCGCGACCGGCTGACCGGCGCGCTGCGCACCCTGGGCCCGGCCGTGCCCGTGGCGACGTCGGAGGCCAACTTCGTCTGGCTGCGGCTGGGCGCGCGCACGACGGCGTTCGGCGAGGCGTGCGCCGCGGCCGGGGCGGCCGTGCGCGCCTTTCCCGGCGAGGGAGCGCGCATCACGGTGGGCGAGCCGGAGGCGAACGACGTCGTCCTGCGGATCGCCGCACGGTTCGTGCCCGAGGCGGGCTGACCGGGCGGCTCGGCCGCCGGATTCCGCCCGGGCGCCCGCCGTCACGGCTCAGTCGCCGACCCGGCTCCTCCCCCGCGCCGGCCGCGGCCCGGCGCTCGTGACCCTCCCCGGGCCGTCCGCGCGGCCGGCCGCCGCCCAGCGGACGGCCGGTTCCATCGCGACGCCCGCGGCGAGGAACAGCGCACCGAGAACCAGCCAGCCGCCGGTGCCCCAGGAGAGGACGAGGGTGGTCAGCAGCAGCGGCCCGATAAGCCGTGCCACAGCGGTTCCGGCGCCGTAGAAGCCCTGGTACTGCCCCTGTTTGTCGGCCGGGGCGAGCGCGAAGCCGATCTCCCAGGAACCCGAGCCCAGCAGCATCTCGCCGAAGACCTGCACGAGCGCCGCGACCAGCAGCACCAGCAGCGGCAGCCAGGCCGGTCCGCCGGCCCCGGACAACGCGAAGCACAGGCAGGCGAGCAGCATCACGACGCCCGCGTGCCGCACCGCGCGGGACGCCGACCGGAGGCCCGTCACCCGGGAGGCCATGCGCACCTGGAAGAGGACCACGGTGAGCGTGTTGAGCACGAGCAGCGCGGACACGGTCCAGCCCGGTGCCTCGGTGCGCTCCACGATCCACAACGGCAGTACGACGCTCAGCAGCGGCATGTACAGCAGCATGACCATGTTGAGCAGCGAGACCAGGGCGTAGGGGCGGTCCCGCAGCACGGTCAGGCCGGAGCCCGCCGGACGGTCCTCGGTCCCGGACCGCCCGGGCGGCACCGGCAGCCGCCACAGCACGCCGGCCGCCAGGACGAAGGTCAGCGCGTCCATCGCCAGCGCGGTCAGGTACGAGCCCTCGCTGTCGAGCTCCAGGGCGATGCCGCCGAGCGCCGCGCCGAGCGCCAGGCCCGCGTTGACCGTCGACTGGAGGTACGCCCGTGTCTCGGTGCGCCGGGCGGGCTCAACCAGCGCTGCCAGCAGGGCCTGCCGGGCCGCCGCGAGACCGCACTGGCAGCACGTGTACAGGCACACCGCGGCCAGGAACGCGGGATAGCCGCGCACGAAGAGGAGGCAGGCGATGGCGGCTCCCGTCGCCAGCGACATGAGGATGGCGATGCCGCGCGGTCCGCGCCGGTCGGCGAGATGGCCGAGCGGGACGCCGGCGACCGCCCCGAGCGCCCAGCCGACGGTGAGCGCCGCGCCGATCTGCGTCGGCGACAGGCCGATGACGTGGCTGAAGTACAGCACGGAACAGACGTAGTAGGCGCCGTCGCCCACCGAGTTGGTCAACTGTGCCAGAGCCAGGGTCCGTGGGGGCCCTTGAGGGGGGATGATCCGGCCGAGGCCCATGCGCTTCCTTCCGCGCGGCCCGTGTCCGGCACGGGCGCTCCCGATGGCGTGCTCACCGGAGTCTTTCCGGCTCCCGGGTGCCGCACCACCCCGACGAGGGTGCGTGTCTGGGATCTGCCGACTTGGGAAGGATCACATAGGGATGCAAAGGCACTTGAAGGCGACGAAGCGGTTGCCCGCGGTCCGCTCCCGAACGGTTCGGGAGCGGACCGCGCAGGGCGTGGCGCCCGGTGGAGCGGGCCGGTGAACGAGGTCAGGCGCCCTTTCCGCCGGACAGGTCCGGCCGGGCCGGCGCGGCGGGCCCGGTGGGCACGACCTCGACGCGCAGGGTCTCGCGGACGAACCGCACCGCGTCGTCCCGTTCGGCCGGGGAGCCCGCGGCGACCAGGACATGGCCGATGCGCTGCCCGGACGAGGTGAGCGGACGCACGGTGTCGCCAGGCCGCCTGCGCAGCCGGACCCGCACCACCGCCGGATGGGCGGTGACGCTCTCCACGCCGGTGATGCCGGTGACGGTGCCGGGCGGGGCGGTGGGGAAGACCGTGGCCGCGTAGGACACGGGCCGCCGCGGCAGGTCCGGCAGCGGCAGTCCGAGCGCGAGCCGCACCACGGCCTCGTACAGGTCGAAGCCGTACGTCAGCCCGATCGCGTCGGGCAGGTAGTCGCCGGGGGTGCGCACCGCGACCTCCATGAGCACCGGGCCGGCCGTGCTCGTCCGGAACTCCAGGTGCACCAGGCCGGTGCGCATACCGATGGCGCGCAGCACCCCCGACGTCAGCTCGCGGATCCGGTCCGCCGCCGCGGGGTCCGGGTCGTGACCGCAGCGGTGGACGAGCTCGACGAAGTACGGGGGCGGTGTGGTCTCCTTGGCGGTGAGGTTCTCGAAGAGCACCTCACCCTCGCGGACGAGCGCCTCCCAGCTGTACTCGGGGCCGTCCACCGCCTCCTCGACCAGGAGCTGGCCCTCACCGGCACGGCGGGCGACGACCTCCTCGACGGCCTCGGGGGTGCGGACCAGTTCCACCCCCTCGCTGCCCGACAGGTTCAGCGGTTTGACCACCACCGGCAGCCGTTCGAGCATCCACGCGCGCGCGTCGGCGATCCGGGCCACGTGCAGATGGGCGGGCTGCGGCACGCCGTGCGCGCCGAACAGGGCGCGTTGCAGTGCCTTGTTGCGGGAGACGACCGCCGCGTGCAGGGACGGCCCGCGCAGGCCGTACCGCTCCTGGGCCAGCGCCGCCGCGACGACCTGCGGTTCGGCGAATCCGATCAGGCCGTCGGGCACCCGCTCGGCGACGGCGGCCGCGACCGCGCCCGCCCAGGACTCCTCGCGGTCGCCGGACACCCGGTAGAAACGCCCGGCGAGGTCCGTCGGCCGGTTGTCCCAGGTCGCCGCGGACTCCACGGCGCGGGCTCGCAGGCCCAGCCGGGCGGCGGCCTCCAGATAGGGCCGGCCCATCGTGCCGACGCCGGCCAGCAGCAGTTCTCCGGGCCGCGCTGCGGCGGCGGAGGCCGGGACGGCGGGCTCGGCGCTCACGGGTGGATCCTCTCGACGGGGGCCGCCGGTTCGGCGGCGGGCGGGGCGGTGCGCAGCAGGCGGGTGACGGGTGTGACGAGCAGGGCGGCCAGGCAGAACGCCGCCGCGAGACCGATCCAGCCGGCCGGACCCGCGGCGATCACCACGGAGGTGATCAGCGCCGGGCCGACGATGCGCTGGCCGGTGCCGCCGAGGCTGAACACCGAGAGGTAGACGCCCTTCTGGTCCTCGGGGGCCCAGTCGTAGCTCAACTCCCAGCCGCCGGTGGCCTGCCACATCTCACCGAACGTCAGCAGGACGCAGCCCAGGGCGAGTACGCCCGCGGCGGCCCAGGGCGATCCGGGGGTGCCGGCCGCCGCCAGGGCGAGGCAGCACAGGGCGAGCGCGACGCCGCCGAGGCACAGGGAGCGGGCGGCGCCGCCCTCGCGCTCGGCGATCCGGGCGACCGGGACCTGCAGCACGATCGACATCAGGGTGTTGACCAGCACCAGGAAGGGCAGCGCCCCGGCGGGCATCGCGGTGGCTTCGAGGGCCCACAGCGGGAGTCCCACCGACAGGATCGTCACATGCAGGTTGAGGACGCCGTTGAGGACGGTCAGCAGTCCGTAGCGCCAGTCGCGGAACCGGCGTATCGCACGGAGCGGGCCGACCTTGCGCTGGACGGTGTCGGCGCCGTCCAGCCGCAGCCGGGTGAGCATGAGGGCCGAGACGAGGAAGGCGGCCGCGGTGCCGAGGACGATGACCCGGTACGGCCAGACGCTGTCGGCGGTCAGCAGCGGCGCGGCCAGCAACGCCCCTACGGAGAACCCGGCGTTGCGCACGGTGCGGATGATGGCCATGGTGCGCGTGCGATCGGTGCCCGCGACCGTCGCGGACGCCACCGCCTGGGTCATCGGCTGGGTCGCCGCCTCCGCGGCCGCCAGCGCGCAGGAGACGAGGGTGAACCCCACCAGGCCGTGGACGAGACAGAGCACGGCGAAGCCGCCGGCCCGCCACACCTGGAGGGCGACGAGCGTGCGCCGGGCACCGAAGCGGTCGCCGGCCGCGCCGATCGGCACGGTGGTCAGGAAGCCGACCACACCGGAGACGGCGAGCCCGGTGCCGACCTCGGCGGCCGTCAGCCCCACCGAGCGCACGAAGAACACCGCGGACGCCGCCAGATACAGGCCGGTGCCTATGGCGTTGACCAGTGAGATCACCGCGAAGGCACGGCCGTTGGCGGTGGCCGGTACGTAGGCGCGCAACACGGAGCGGGGCATCACCGCGCCCCCGCGGGCGCCTCGGCCACGGTGACGACGTCGATCAGGCCGGCCGCGTCCATCGCGTGTCGCGCGGCGGCCGGCGCGTCCTCGGCGGTGGCGATGACGAAGCCGGCCCGCTCCCAGGAGCTCGTGACGGGGCGGACGGTGGCGCCCGGCGCCACGGCGAGGTGCACCTGGAGCACGCCGGGGGCGGTGCGCGCACGGTCGGCACCCGACACCGCCGCGACCCTGCCGGGCGGCGGGGTCAGGAACCGTACGGCGGCGCCCCGGCGGGCCGGCCGCGGCTCGACCGGGCCACGGCCCTCCAGCACGCGCAGCAGGCAGCCGAGGATGTCGATGCCGTACGCCTCGTCGATCAGGACGGTGATGCCGCCGCCGGGCATCCGGCCCGCGCACTCGATCAGGTGCGGGCGGCCGTCGGGCTCCGCGAGGATCCACTCCGAGTGCAGGATCCCGGAGCGGAAGCCCACGGTCCCGGCGAGCCGGACCAGCGCGTCGCGCAGCGCGGACGTGGTGGCCTCGGGCAGCGGGGCGGGCACGGTGTGGCCGGTCTCGACCGGATGACGCGAGTCCTGGAGGGACTTGGCGGTGACGTTGACGAAACCGACGACCCCTTCGTGGACGACGGCCTCGACGCTCACCTCGGGCCCGCGCAGCCGCTGTTCGACGAGGTGGCGGGCCGACTCCCCGTGGTGGGCGCGCAGGGCCGGCTCGTCGGCCGCCGTGGTGTGGGTCCAGGCCGCGGTCACGTCGTCGGCCGGGCCGAGGAGCTGCACGCCCAGACTGGCCTGCCGGTTGGCGGGTTTGAGGACGACCTCGCCGCCGTACGCGGCGCGGAAGGCGGTCACGTCGTCGGGGCCGCCGGCGCTCGCCCAGGCCGGCTGGGCGATGCCGGCGCCGGCCAGGGTGGCCCGCAGCAGGGCCTTGTCGCGCAAGACGACGGCCGCCTTGCTGCCCGCGCCGGGCAGCCCCCACTCCTCGGCGAGCGCCGCGGCGGTCACCACCGCGTACTCGACGACCGGGACGACCGCGCGGACCTGCGGCGGGCGCGGCACGGCGGCCACGACCCGTTCGGGGTGGGCCTCGTCCTGGGTGGCGGCGGGCAGCAGGGCGGCCACGCAGGCGTGCCGCTCGGCGAGCCCGGCGAGTTCCCGGGCCGCGATGACCTCGGGCTCCTCCAGGACCAGCACCGAGTCGGCCGGCAGCAGGCCGTCCAGCTTGCCGAGCATGACCGGGCTGTGGCCCACGAGGACATGGGTGACGGAACCGGGCACCGGGGGCTCGTCGGGAACGGTGTCGATGCTGACGGCGGCGCGCACGTCGGCCTCCAGCGCGTCCAGTCCGGCCACGGTCGGGGCGTCGATGAGGAAGGACACGGCCCGGTCCTCGGAGCTGCGCAGTGCGCCCAGGCGGGCGCCCCGGTCCTGGTGGACGAGGATCGCGCGCAGGGTGGGCGGGTCGCCGGCGGCGCCGGGCCCGGTGCGCGGCCACAGGCCGCGTTCACCGACCCAGGCGGGCGCCACGTCGAAGCCCGTCACGGTGACGTCGCGCAGGACGCCGGGCGTGTGCTCCAGGTAGACCTGCCGGGCCACGCGCACCGGGGCGGGATAGGCGGCGGGCTCGCCGAGCGCGATCCGGATGATCTGCCGCTCCAGCGAGGCCCCGGTGGCCAGCTCGTACAGCACGCACAGGCCGTCGCCCGGCGGCCGCGCGGCGACCTCCATCAGGACGGGCCGGCGGTCCTCGCCGACCCGCCACTCGGCGTGCGCGACGCCGTCGCGGAAGGCCAGCGCCCGCAGCATCCCCGCGTTGGCGGCCAGCAGCGCCGCCTCGTCGGCCGGGCGGTCGCCGGGCACCGTGTGGGACAGTTCGACGAAGGTGGCGGCGTGCGTGTCCGTGGTCTCCTTGCGGGTGACGGAGGCGAACACGATGTCGCCGCCCTGGACCAGGGACTCCACCGAGTACTCCTGCCCGGTGGCCTTCTCCTCGATCAGCACGGTCTCGTGCGGGGGATGTCCGGCCAGCAGGTCGCGGAGCCGGCCCGGGCCGGCGACGCTCTCCACCCCGGAGCTGGAGTGCCGTCCGGCGGGCTTGAACACGACCGGATAGCGCAGGGCCGCCGCGTCGACGCGGTCCCGTTCGCCGGGCGGCACGACGACGGCCGCCGGGCTGCACTCGGGCAGGTACCAGCGCTGGAGGTACTTGCTGCGGCAGGCGCGGGTGGCCCGCAGTCCGGGGCTGGGCACGCCGAGGGCGTCCGCGAGCAGCCCGATCGGCTCGACCTGGGTCTCGCCGACGGCGCAGGCGCCGACGATGTCGTACTCCTCGCGCCAGCGGCGGGCGGCGGCCACCGCGCCCGGCAGGTAGGAGTTGTCGCGGCTGGGGTCCCCGTCGACGAAGGCGAAGTCGTCGATGGCGGTGGCGGGATGGCCGGCCTCCGCGGCCTTCGCCAGGGCCTCGTCCCGCCCGGCCGCGGGCGTGATGAGGAGGATCTTCAGGCCGCGCCGGGTCAGCTCGTCCAGATAGGCGGGTGACCGGCACACCACCAGGAATGATCCCGCCAGTACGAAGGCGGCGGGTCTCTGTCTTCCGTGCTGCGGGTCGTCCATCTCCGTCTCCCCCGAGTGCTGTTCACGATGTGGGTGCCTGGGCGGCACATGTCCGGCGTTCGGCGCGGACGGTGTCCGGCGTTCGGCGTTCGGCGTTCGGCGCGGACGGTGTCCGGCGGCGGCCGGGCCGCTCCGGCAACGGGAGCTGCCCGGCCGCGGGGGCCGTCTCAGTCGAAGCGGAGACTGCCCGTCCGGGTCCTCTTCAGCTCGAAGAAGTCCGGGTAGTTGGCGAGTGCGCGGGCTCCGTCGAAGATCCGTGCGGCCTCCTCGCCGCGCGGGATGGAGTTGAGCACCGGGCCGAAGAAGGCGACGCCGTCGATGTGGATGGTGGGCGTGCCCACGTCCTCCCCGACCGGGTCCATGCCCTCGTGGTGGCTCTTGCGCAGTTCCTCGTCATAGGTGTCGGTGTCGGCGGCGGCCAGCAGCGATTCGGGCAGCCCGCACGCGGCGAGCGCCTCCGCGGCGACGGCGAGGTAGTCCTTGTTGCCGCCGTTGTGGATCCTCGTGCCCATCTCCTGGTACAGGCCGGGGTAGACCTCTTCGCCGTGGTGGTGCGCGGCCGCGGCGCAGATCCGGTTGAGGGCGAGCGAGTTGTCCACCAGGGTGCGGTACCAGTCGGGCAGTTCCCGTCCCTCGTTGAGGACGAACAGGCTCATCAGCCGGAACCGCAGGTCGATCGGGCGGTGCTGCTGCACCTCCAGGATCCAGCGCGAGGTGATCCAGGCGAAGGGACAGGCCGGATCGAAGTAGAAGTCGACCTTGGCGGTGTCCGTACCGGCGCCGGAGGCCGCCCCGGTGGGGGTGCTCGCGGTGGCGGGTGTCTGTGCGGTCATGCGATGGGCTCCTCGTGGACCGCGACGGACGCGCCGTCGCGGTCCCGGACGTAGGCGGTCAAGTCGGTGTACTGCTCGCGCAGTTGCCGCTTCAGGACCTTACCGGTAACACCCACGGGCAGACCGGGCTCCTCCGGAACGATCTCCAGCAGCCCGAGCAGCGGGTGGCCCGCGGCCCGCAGGGCGTCGTTGGCCTGGCGGAGCAGCTTCTCCGGGTCGGGGTCGGCGACGGACTGGGCGACGGTGACGACGGCCACGGGCACCACCTTGCCGTCGCGGCGGCCCGCCACCACGGCGACGTCACCGGTGTCCGGCACCTCGTTGAGGATGACCTCCTCCATGAAGACGGAGTAGCCGGTGCCCTCCTCCGTCTCGATCGCGTCGGCGGCGCGGTCGACCAGGAAGAAGTCGCCCTCGGCGTCGCGGTAGGCCATGTCGCCGGGCATCCAGTAGCCGGACAGCCGGTAGCGGTAGGTGGTCTCGGAGTCACCCCAGTAACCGGGCGTGATCGCGGGCCCCTTGGCGGCCAGGTAGCCGATCTCGCCGTCGTCCGCGTGGCTGCCGTCCTTGCGCAGGATGGTGACCTCGGCGACGCCGACCGGCTTGCCGGCACAGCGGTCGTTGCGCTTGCTGTCCAGGGTGCGGGCCTTCAGCAGGACGCCCCAGCCGAGTTCGGTGGTGCCGAGGCGGTCCAGGAAGGCGGCGGGCGCCAGGCCCGGGCTGCGCATGGACAGCACCTTGGTGATGTGCGCCTGGTGCACGGCGTCGCCGATGGACACCCAGGCCTGGACGGAGTCCAGCGCGCCGGGCTCCGGTTCGATGTTGGCGAGTTCGGCGTAGGCGTGGGCGAAGGACATCACGGAGGTCGGCCGGTACTTCGCCACCGCGCCGGCCAGGCCCGGGCCGCTGCGGTCGCTGAGCGCGACGATCGGGGTGCCGCCGAGCACCGCGTAGACGGTGTAGGCGATGCAGCCGAGGTGCGACTGGGGCAGCGCCGTCATCATCAGCGCGCCGGGGTGCTCGGTGTGGTCGACCAGCCGGAACTTGGGCCCGGAGACGATCGACTTGTGGGTGTGGATGGTGGGCTTGGGACGGCCGGTGGTCCCGGACGAGTGCAGGATGGTGACCGGGTCGTCGTCGTGGTGGTGCCAGTAGGCGTCGTCCGGCAGGGTCGCCGCGGGCGGGGCGGGCAGCTCCTCGACGCTGGCGGTCCAGCTCAGGCCGAGGTCGGCGGTGGGGCCGAGCCGGTCGAGGCGGGCCTGGTCGGCGTACAGGCCGACCGGCGTGGTCTGCTCGATGAGCGAGGTCGCGATGGCCTGCGAGGCGTTGGAGTTGATCAGCAGGGCCACGGCGCCGATCTGGGCGAGCGCGTAGAAGTGCAGGGAGTAGCCGAGGGAGTCCTCGAACCAGACGGCGACCCGGTCCCGGGTCTGCACGCCCTGCGCCAGGTACCAGGCCGACCAGCTCTGCGCCAGCGCGTCGAACTCGGCGAGGCTGAACTCCTCCCGCAACTCGCCGTCCGGCGTGGCGATCGGTCGGCTGGAGCGCAGGAACGGCAGGTCGGGGTGCGGGTTGGCGGCGAGCGCCGAACGCAGCAGGTTCCCCCCGCCCACGCTGGGGTCGGCGGCGAGCGCGGAGCGCTGCTCGGGGGTGAGGACGGTGGGGGCGAAGGTGGTCATGGGCAGCCTCTCGGACAGGGGTCGGGCAGTGTGCGGTGGGATCGCCGCCGTCGGTGTCTCCCGGCCGCGGCCGGCCGGCCGCGTGTGATGCGTCAGTTCCGTGCGAAGAGCCGAGCGCAGGCGTCCTGGTGGTGGGCGAGGTCGTCGCCCAGGTAGTCCCGCAGTTCACCGAGGAGGGCGGTGAAGCCGGCCTCGGTGCCGTGCTCCACCGTCTCGGCGAGCCGGTGGATGCCGGCGGCCAGTGCCTTGCGGGCCGCGGGCGCCTCGGCGTTGGCGTACTGGACGTCCCAGTACACCTCCGGGGTGCCGCCGACGACGCGGGCGAGCAGCGCCAGCAGGGTGGTCGCGGGCGGCGGTGCGATCGGGCGCAGCTGCGCGGCGGGTACGCCCGTCCCGGCCAGGGCGAGGCCGAAGCCGAGCACGGCGGCGTGGGTGAGGGCCTGGGAGGCGGCGGCCAGCCGGTCGTGTTCGGCCGCGTCGACGCGCACCACGGTGGCGCCCCAGTCCTCGACCAGCCCGAGCAGTTCGGTGACGCCGGGGCCGTCGTGGACGACCACGGCGGCCACGGGCCGGCCGGTGAAGCCGAGCGCGGGGGCGAACATCGGGTTGAGGCCGACCGCCTGCACGCCGGGGGCGTGGTCGCGTACGGCCTGGGCCGCCGCCTGTTTCACGGACAGCGTGTCGGCGAGCACCGCGCCGGGCCGCAGTGCCGCGGCCAGGCCGGGCAGCGCGGCCAGCGCGACCGGTTCGGGGACCGCGAGGACGACCAGGTCGGCGCGGCCGAGTTCGGCGGCGAGCGCCGGATCGACGGCGGTGATGTCGCCCCGCACCCAGCGGGCCGCCTCCAGCGGCGCGGCGCCGGGACCGGCCGCCGGGTCCACGACGGCCGGGTCCACGACGGTCGCCTCGACGGCCGGATCCACTACGGTCACCTCGACCGCCGGATCCACTACGGTCACCTCAACCGCCGGGTCCACGACGGTCGCCTCGACGCCTCCGGCGAGCAGCCGTTCGGTGAACAGCCGGCCCACGGCGCCGGCACCGCCGACCACGACGGCGCGCCCGATCACGGCAGGCTCCCGACCGGGGCGGCCGAGGAGTCCTGCGCGGCGGAAGAAGCCGGGGAAGTCGGCGAGACCGGCGAGGCCGGGGCGGTCGCTGAGCCGGTCGGGGCCGGGGAGCCCGTCGGGTCGGGTTCGAGTGCGGTGGCGAGGACCGCGGTGACCATCGCGCGGGACTTGACGACGGTCTCCTCGAACTCCTCCTCGGCGTCCGACAGGGCCACGATGGCACCGCCGACGCCGAAGGCGACGCGGTCGGGGGTGGCGACCAGGGTGCGGATGACGATGTTGAGGTCGGCGGCCCCGCTGAGCGCGAACCAGCCGAGGGACCCGGAGTAGACGCCTCGCGGCCCCTCCTCGAGCCGGTCGATGATCTCCATGGTGCGCAGCTTGGGCGCCCCGGTCATCGAGCCGCCGGGGAAGGCCGCCCGAACGCAGGAGACGGCCGTCTCCTGGGGTCGCAACGTGCCGCGGATGGTGGACACCAGCTGGTGGACGGGTGCGTACGTCTCCACCTGGAACAGGCTCGGTACGTGCACGGACCCGACCTCGGAGACGACGTTGAGGTCGTTGCGGATCAGGTCGACGATCATCAGGTTCTCGGAGCGGTCCTTCTCCTGGCTGAGGAGGTCCCGGCGCAGCGCCTCGTCCTCCTCGGGAGTCGCCCCGCGCGGCCGGGTGCCCTTGATCGGCTTGGACTCGGTGACCCGGTCGGTGCCGACCGTGACGAACCGCTCCGGGGAGGCGCTGAGCACGGCGACGCCCGGGAAGTCGAGCAGCGCGCCGTAGGGCACGGGGCTCAGCAGGCGCAGCCGGGCGTAGGTCGTCAGCGGATCGATGCGGACGTCCATGACGACGGAGTTGGTCAGGCAGACCTCGTAGGTCTCGCCCTGCCGTATCTCCTCCAGGCTCTGCCGGATCCGGTCGAGGTAGGCGTCCTTGTCGTGGCGGAGGCGTACGACTCCGGCGGCCGCCGGGTCGATCATGCCGACGCCGCGGAAGGGGGCCGCGTCCTGCTGCCCGGCGGCCGGGACGGACAGCGCGCGCAGCCGGTTCTCGGTCTCCGCCAGCCAGCGCAGGGCGTCCTGGTCGTCGCCGTCGGCGGACAGGGCCAGCAGATAGCTGACGCCCTCGGCGTGGTCGACGGCGAGCATGCGGTCGGCGAAGAGCATCGCCGCGTCCGGGGTGGCCGACTTGTGCACCGCCTGGCCGCCGGTCTCGGCCTTGAGTTCGTAGCCGAGATAGCCGACGTAGCCGAGGTTGAACTCGAAGGGCAGGCCGTGCGGCACGGGCACGGCACGCGAGCGGATCTGCCCCTCGAGGTACTCGAAGAAGCCCTGCTCGACGATCTCGCCCTCGTCGCCTTCGCGGCCGGGGCTGCGCACGGTGACGCCGCCGTCGGACACCCGGTAGCTGACGTACTCGGCCAGGGGGCCGCGGCCGTCGCCGAGGAAGGAGAAGCGGGACAGGCCCTCGATGACCGCGCCGCTGTCCAGCCAGAAGCCGTGGGTGTCCCCGGCGAAGAGGGTGCGGTAGGCGGTCTCGGTGTCGGGCTCGACGTCGACCCGGCGCACGTGCACGGTGTAGCGCGACCGGTCGACGGCGCCGGCCGCGTGGGCGAGGGCCAGCCGGCGGAAGTTGTCCAGCAGTTCGCGCCCGTACTCGCTGCTGATGGACTCGGGGTGGAACTGCACCCCCCAGATCGGCCGGGACACGTGCCGCACGCCCATGACGACGCCGTCCTCGGTCCAGGCGACGGCCTCCAGTTCTTCGGGGAGGCTGACGGCGGCGAGGGAGTGGTAGCGCACCACGTCGAACGGGCTCGGCAGCCCGGCGAAAAGGTCGGCGCCGTTGTGGTGCACGGCGGAGATCCGCCCGTGCATGGGTTCGGCGGCGAGCCCGACGCTGCCGCCGAACAGATGGGTGATGCCCTGGTGCCCGAGGCACACGCCGAGGACGGGCAGTCCGCTGTCCATGATGGCCCGGGCACTGATGCCGAAGTCCCGGTCGCGGTCTGGGCGGCCGGGGCCGGGCGAGATGACGATGGCGTCGAACTCGTCGAACCGCAGCGACGACCAGTCGGCGGCGTTCCTGACGACGACCGGCGGCCGTCCGTTCACCTCGCCGAGCAACTGGTAGAGGTTGTAGGTGAACGAGTCGTAGTTGTCGATGAGCAGGGTCCTCACGAGGACCTCCCGATCACCCAGTCCTCGACCCGGCACGTCTCCTCGATGACGAGGTCGTAGAGCCTGCGCAGGAACGTCTGGTCGATACCGTGCCGCTCGCCGTACCGGGCGGCGCGTTCCTGCACGACGCCGATGCGGTGCGGCTGCATCATCGGCACGTCGTGCTCCCGTTTGAAGTGCCCGATCTCCACGCACTTCTCGATGCGGGCGCGCAGTTGTTCCAGCAGTTTTTCGTCGATCGCGTCGAGCTCCGCTCGAAGGTCCTCGATGGTGACGCCGGTCGTCGGCCTGTCCCCCATGGCTGTCCCTCCCCGCCTGTTCACCGTTCGAATGTGCCCGTCGGCTCCCTTGTGCCGCCACCTGCCCGATAGCTCGTATCAACGCAGTGCAGACAATGCGTGGATCGATACGAGGACAAGCGGGGCATTCCGACGGCTGACATTCAGCCAGAGCCCCGCCGCGCGGCGCTCGGTCGAGCAGGCGGATGGCCGAAACGGTCGGTAACCGCGGCGTGGCTGGAACACGCCGGTGACGTCGCGGCCGAAACCGCCGGTACGACGGCGCGAATGGGCAGGTGACGGGCCGACAGCCGGTCATTCGAAGGGCAGTGGACATACCGGCGGCGGCGCGGCATCCCGCCCCGGTCTCCGCCACGGGCGCCTCGCTCGCCACCATATCCAGCCGGCCGAGCACCACCTCGGCCGGCTGCCCAAGGGCACACGATCACGCCGCCTGCGCGGCGCTCCAGACGCGCTCGAGCGGGCTGCGGCACACTCCGCGCTCCCTGCCGAGCCGATCGTCGCCACTCGCCGGCGGCCGATCGTCGCCACTCGCCGGCGCCGGACGAGGGCGCCGCCATCGCCGACGCGGGCCCTGCTGCGACCGGCCGGGTCAGCCCGTGCCGGCCCGCTGGATGCTGTCACCGCTGTTGCCGACGGCGACGGACGTGCCGATGCGCCGGAAGTCGTTGAGCACGCCGAACATGCCCTTGTCCGCCGGCAGCAGCGCGACGAGGGCGGGGTCCGCCGTCAGCTCCGCGCGGAGCAGTTCCTTGTAGGCGTTGTAGGCCCGGGCCGTGTAGTTGGGTTCCGAGGCCGCTCTCGCCCGGTGGTCGTTGGTGACGGCGATGGAGGCGAGGTCCATGAGGAAGCAGTCGAACAGGTCGGTCACGTCCTGGGTTCTGGCGTTCTCCACCCGGTGCTGCGCGTCCCGGGCGAGGGTCCTGGCCATCTCCAGGACGATCTCGCGGTAGATGCGGTGCCGGGTGCTGCTCGGGAAGGCCGCCATGATGTGGTCCGCCTGACCGGCGCCCGTGGTGTTCATCGTGCGGGGCGTCTTCAGGTCGCCGAGTCCGGGTACGGGCAGCGGGAAGTCCCGGAACGCCTCCTCCTCGTCGGGGATCCCGGTGTTCTGGGAGGCGAGCGGGTGCAGGCCGATCTCGTGGGCCAGCATGCCCATGATGTAACCGATGTCGTATTTCTCGAAGTAGTAGCTCGCGAGGTTGATCTCCACGCCCGCGTCACCGCGGTCCCGCACGTCGGCCGGAGTTTCCGTCGTCCGCACGTGCAGCGTGATACGGCACGGACGCTCACCGAGGTATCGGCCGATCGTCGGGTGGTCACCGAGGAGTTCGATGATCCGGACCGCCTTGTCGCGGTACCGCTCGTCGGTGTGCTTGAGGTTGGTGAACTCGAAGTTCCCCGACTTGAACGGCGTGAGCACGGCCGTGGTCTCCCCGGGCATCCGGGCGGGGACCTCGGCGTCCACCGGCCCGGCCGCCGGCCGCGGCAGGGACACCGGGTCCACCCACACCGACGCGCGCGCCACCGGGGCCACGGCCCGGCGCACGTCCTCCCACCCGGCGTCCGGACCGGTCCCGGCCGTTTCGACGTCACCGATCAGAGCGCCCAGCAGGGCCAGGTGCCGCCCCCGCAGACCGCCGGGCGCGAGCGAGGTGTCCTCGGGTTCCGCGTGCAGGTCGCCCAGCAGACTGCCCGCGACGTGCGGGCGGTGCGGGGCGTCCGCGTCCCGGTACTCGTCCCGCAGACCCAGCTGGTGGCTCAACTCGTGCACCAGCTCAACGGGTTCGGCATCCACCCACCACGTGTTCTGGTCCATCGCCCGGTCCCGGCCCGCCAGGGACACCGTCAGGTGCGGCGCGTCCGCCGGATCGACGTACTCGACCGTGACATGCAGGCGGTCGCCGTTCGGGAGGCGGTGGGCGGGGGCGTTGAGGAGGTCCCGGACGCCGGTGTCGAGTTGTGCGCGGACGTGCGCGGTCTCGGCCTCCGGGCCTCTGATCGCGAGACGGACCGTGAGGTCCGTGACGGGCTCGCCGCCGTGGGTGAACCGTCGCGCGTCGAAAGCGGAGCGGACGACGAAGCGCGGGCGGTCGTCACGCGGTCCGGCCGGCCGGGGCGCGGGTGCCCCGGCCGTGGTGGACGGGGTGCTGCGCGGCAGCCGGGACTGGATGCTGTCGCCCTGGTTGTTGAACAGGGCGCTGCTGCCCAGACCCAGGAAGTTGCTCGTCACCCTCCACCAGACCTTGTCCGGTGGCACGAGAGCGCGCACCGGACTGTCGGCCGCCAGCTGGGCGAGGAACATCTCCCTGTACGCGTTGTAGACCTTCGCCGTGTTGCGGGGCTCCCAGGCGGCGTCCTTGCGGCGGTCGTTGGTGAGCGCGATCGTGGCCAGGTCCATCAGGTAGCAGTCGACCAGGTCCGTGACGTCCTGAGGCCTGGCGCCCTCCTCGCCCACGCGCGCGTCCTCCGCGAGCACATGCGCCATCTTCTGCACGATGTCCCGGTAGATCCGGTGCCGGGTACTGCTCGGGAAGGCCGCCATGATGTGGTCCGCCTGACCGGCGCCCTCGGTGTTCATCGTGCGCGGGTTCTTCAGGTCCGCGAGGCCCGGTACCGTCAGCGGGACACCCTCGAACATCGACTCCTCGTCCGGAATCCCGGTGTCCCGCGACGCGAGCGGGTGCAGACCGATCTCATGGGCCAGCATGCCCATGATGTAACCCATGTCGTACTTCTCGAAGTAGTAGCTCGCGAGGTTGATCTCGACACCCGCGTCACCGCGGTCGATGACGTCGGCCGGGGTCTCGGTCGTCCGCACGTGCAGCGTGATACGGCACGGGCGGCCACCGATGTAGTCCCTGATCGTGTCGTGCTTCCGCAGCAGCTCGATGATGCGGATCGCCCGGTCGCGGTACCGCTCGTCGGTGTGCTTCAGGTTGGTGAACTCGAAGTTCCCCGACTTGAACGGCGTGAGCACGGCCGTCGTCTTTCCGGAGTCGAGATCGATCTCGACGTCCGACGCCGGGTCCGTGACCGTGGCATGGCCCATGTTCACGCCCGGGTCCGTCGCGGCGTCGGCCCCGGAGAGCGTGTTCAGGTCGTACGCCTCCTCCGGCACCGTTGCGGGGGCGGGCGCGGGCGCCTTCGGCCGGGGTGCCGGGGTGCGCTCGTACAGGGGGACGAAGTCGCCGCCCCGGCGGCGCAGGCGGAGATGGGTGCCGCTGTCGCCGGCCGGACCGGGGTAGGTGTGGGCGGTGCCGTTCTCCTCGACCAGGGTGACGGTGGTGCCGGTCGCGGCGGCGGCCCACTCGGCCACCGCGCGGTCGGCCCCGGGGTTCCAGGGGGCCTCGGCGAGGTGGCGGCGCAGGTGCCCGTCGCGGGCGTACCGGCTCGGCTCGGGCTCCCCCGGGCGGACCACCAGGGGCGGGGGCGTGAAGAGGGCGTCGCGCCGGGCCGGTTCACCGGGCAGGCCGTTGAGGCGCATCAGCTGGGCGGGCCGCATGTCGGCGCGGACGCGGAGGCGGGTCGCCTCCTGACGCTCGACGCCCGGCTGCCGGGCGGCGTGGCGCAGGGCCGCGGAGAGGGCGCCGAAGAAGCCGTTGCCACGGCCGGTGGCGGTGCCCTGGGTGTAGGTGGCGCCGTCGGGTGCGGTGAGGACGCCGTCGCGGCCGAGGCGGTAGCGGGGTCCGTCGCCGTCGGCGGGCGGCATCCAGGGCGGGACGGTGTGGCTGCGGTGCGCGGGCGGCTGCGCCGGGCCGGGCGTCGCCGTACCGGAACCCTCCCGTGTCGCCGGGGTCGGCGTCGTCGCCGTACCGGAGCCCTCCCGTGCCGCCGGGGTCGGCGTCGTCGCCGTACCGGAGCCCTCCCGTGCCGCCGGGGTCGGCGTCGTCGCCGTACCGGAGCCCTCCGGCGTGGCCGGGGCCGGCAGTGGCGTGGTGACCGGGGCCGGGGTGCCGGGCGGGAGGGCGGCGTGGAAGAAGCCACCGGCGGTGAACAGGACGGGGTCGGTGGCCGGGTCGACGGCGGCCGGGTCGGCGCCGGGCGGCAGGAACAGCTGTTCGCGGCCCTCGCCGGTCACCACGGTGAGCGGGGTGCCGAGGACCCGTGCGGCCAGGGCGGGCAGCAGGTCGGCGCCGCCGTGGTCGCCGGCGCGGCGCTCGGGCGGGGTCGTGTCGCCGTCCAGGTCCCGGGTGGTGCGCGTGCCGGCCCCTGCGTCCGTGCTGCCCGTGCCGTTCCCACCGTCCGTCGTGGCACCCCTGGGCTCGCTCGAGAAGGGCCGGGACAGTGCGGCCACGGCGAGTGCCGCGCGCTCGTCGGCCGACGGCCAGTACGTGTCCGGGAGGCGGCCGAAGGCGTCGAACTCGGCCCGCTGGGCCGGGGTCAACGTGACTCCCGCGGCGTCGAGTTCGTCCCGTGTGAAGGTGTCCCGGACGTCCATCGCGAGGGCGTCGAGGAGGTCCTCGTTGCCGTCCTCGCCCAGCGCCCAGGCGAGGCGGTCGCGGGCGGCGCCGATCGCCTCGGCGGTGACGGCCGGGTCGCCGGGGGCGGCCGCGAACCGGGCGGCGAGGTCGGTGCCGAGCAGGTGGGGCAGTCGCCCGCGGTCCCCGGCGGCGGCGAGCAGCGCGTGGAAGAAGGAGGCGCCGTCGTGCGGCACGTCGTGGATCTCGCGGACGGTCGCGCCGTCCGGGGAGGTGAGGGTGCGCGGGCCGGTTCCGGTGCCGTCGGTGACCGTGTACGGGGCGGGGGCCTCGGAGCGCCAGCCCGGCTCGGTGTACGGCTGCGGCCGGTCCGGCACCGGGACCGAGACCGATCCCTGGTGGTGGGCGGTGAGGCGGGAGGCGGCGAGGTGCAGCCGCTGGTGGTCGGCGGCGGCGGTGTCGGTGCGGCCCTGCCAGCGGCGGACCTCGTCCCGGGCGGCCTGCCACGCGCGTACGGCCGGGGACTCGGCCGCTGTCCTCGGCAGGACCGTCGGCAGATCGGGCCGGCCGTCGCCGAGGGCGGCCCGCTCGTCGTCGCTCAGCGCGAGCCAGGTCTCGCGGGCCCGGGCCCGGGCGTCGTAGTAGGAGCTCTCGGCCTTGGCGAGGTCACCGGCGGCCCTGGCGAGGTCGTCCCACGCGGCGCCGGCCTCGTCCGGGAAGGTGCTCTCGTCCAGGAGGCCGTAGTCGCGGGCGATGTCCTCGCGCAGCCACACCAGGGCGGTGGTCTCGGCCTCCACGGCGCGCGGGCCGCGCCGCGCCTTGCCGAGCGCGCGCAGCGGCCGGCCGTCGGTGACCCGGTGGTCCACCTCGGCCACGGACAGCCAGCTGACCGGGACGGCGAACAGCATGGTGCGGTCGGTGACGACCTTGACGTGGGTGCCGGAGGTCGTGTCCACGGTGGCCTTGAGCGTGGTGCCGTCTTTGGAGCCGCCGATCGGCACGGTGGCGCCCGGGTTGGTGACGCCCGCGTTGCTGTTGCCCGCCAGCGGCGAGGTGCCGACGGCGCCCTCGACGTTGTCGGTGATGCCGGACTCCAGCGCGTCGGAGGTCTTCTGGCGCTGCATGGCCTCCATGCGCGGCTTGTTCTCGACGGCGAGGAGGCGGGCCCCGCTGCGGTGCATCTTCGCGTAGAGGCGGGATTCGGCGGTGTGGAACTGGCCGAAGAGGCGGGCGGAGGCCTGGGTGGGCAGCACGGAGCCGTTCGTGCCGAGCGCCTCGCGGAAGCCGGCGGTCAGGCCGGTCTGGGTGGTGGCCTCCTGCTGGGCCTGGGCGGGGGCGGTGCCGAGGCCGGTGAGCGGGGTGAGGCGGGCCATGCGGACGCGTTCGGAGAGGGCCCGGCCGGTGTGCCGCCTGCCGAGGTCGCTGTCGCCGAGGCCGTCGGCGCGGGCGGTGGCGAGGGTGAGGGCGTCCCGCACGTTGGCGGCTCCGCGGATGTCGACGGCGAGGATGCCGGACCCGACGCGGTCGTCGAAGGGCAGGACGTCCGTGGCGCCCTGGCCGGTGCCGTCGGTCCCGGTTCCCGCGGAGCCGGAGGTGCGCCAGGCGGCGATGCCGTCGGGGCGGGCCTGCTCGGCGGTGAGCATCCGCACCGCGCGTTCCGGTTCCGGCACGTCCTGCTCGGTGAGCGCGCCGTCGGCGCCGTCGCCGTCCGGTGTGAGCAGGCCGGCCGGGACCATCTCGTGGAGGTCGCCTACCTGGGCGACGGCGCGCGGCGGGAGCGGCTCGCCGGTGGCGTCGGTCATGGTGACGGTGAGGGTGTAGCTGGTGACGATCTCGGCGTGCGCCTGCGTGGTGGCGACGTTCGGCATCGAGGTGGTGCCGGTGGTCTCGGTACGGCCGCTGGACCGCTGCTTGGCGGCGGTGCCCTGGAGCGAGGGGCTGGCGACGAGGACGCCGCTGCCCGCGGCGCGCTCACCGGCGCTGAGGGTGACGTCGGCGCCGCGGTCCTGGGAGGAGCCGTCCGCGTCGTCGCGCGCGGTGGTGCGGTAGTCCTCCAGCTCGTATCCGGTGCGCAGCCGCTCCACCGTGGTGGTCACCGGGGTCAGTCTGAAGTGGAGCTGTCCGGGGCTGCCGCCGACGGGCAGGTGCGTGGGGCTGGTCCAGGTGCGGTAGCGGACGGGCAGGGTCATTCCGTCGGTGGTCAGCTCGTGCAGGTGGGCGCGGAGGAAGTCCGGGGAGAGCCGTTGCAGGACCTGCTCGCGGTCGTGCGAGGGCACGCCGCTCCGTTCCAGCCGCCGCATCAGCTGCTGGGCCGCGTGACCGGCGTCGAGCTGTCCGCTGGGGTGGGCGGCGAAGCGGCGCCCGCGCAGGAAGGCCGGCACCCGGTAGCCGCGGCCGAGGTTGCGCGGGGTGCCGGTGCCGAGGCCGTCGGGGGCGAGCCCGGCCTCGATGGCGTCCTGCATCGGCAGGTGGAACATCACCGCGTCGCGGATCCGCTGGAGCGCGGCGGCGGCCCGGCGCGGGGCGAGGCCGCGGCCGAGGCCCTGGGAGATCCGGCCGGCGGCGGAGCTGATCCGCGCTCCGGCGCGGGTGCCGACGATGCCCGTCGCGGCCGTCCAGCGGTCGCGAACGGCGACGGTCTCGGCGGCGTCGGCGACGACGAGGTACATCCGTCCGGCGAAGGCGAGCGTGGTCTGGCGTCCCCGTGTGACGGTCGCCGAGACGCTCCGGCCCTTGCCCCAGGCGTACTGGAGGGCGGTCGAGTAGGAGCCGACCACCGCCTGCTTGCCCGGAGCCTGCTGGAGCGGCATGTCGGTGCCCTGGAGGCCGAGGGTGGTGCGGGAGACGGTGGTCGCGCTGCCGGTGACCCGGTGCTCGTTGCCGAGGGTGGCTTCCAGGCTGGACGGCTTCGGGTCGCTGCGGACCCGCAGGCCGTGCAGTTCGCCGCGGACGGCGGCCTTCAGGTAGTGCGTGCGCAGCGGCCCGGCGCCGGTGAGTCCGGTGATCCGGGAGCCGAACGGGCCGAGGTACTGGCCGAGTTGACCGGCCACGCCGAGGTCGGCCAGGGCCCGGCGCAGGGCCGTGCGTACGGGGGCGCCGGGCGCGCTGACGTGCCAGGTGCCGCCCGAGGCGCGGTCGGCGGTTTCCTGCGCGAGTTGCCGGCGCTGCCGGCCGCCCGCGGTGCTGAGGACCACGTGCGGGGCGCCGAGCAGCTTCCGGACGAGCTGCCGGTCGGCATCGTCCGTGCGTGGCAACGGGCGTGTGCCGTCGAGGAGTTGGTCGGCCTCGGCGGCGGACAGGGGGCGTGGTCCGGGGGCCGGGGCGGGTGCCGGGCCGGCGGGCGTAGGGCCGACGGGCGTCGGGTCGGTGGGCGTAGAGCCGACGGGCGTCGGGCCGGCGGGCGTAGAGCCGGTGGGCGTCGGGTCGGTGGGCGCGTAGCGGTCGGAGCCGTGCGCCGCCGGTACGGCCAGCTCCACCCGGCCCACGGTCTCGGTGCCCCCGGTGAACAGCGGGCGTTCGGCGACCTTGCTGACGAAGACGCCGGTACCGAGCACGCCGAACGTGGCGAGCCGGGCCCAGCCGCGCGGGCGGCGGTGGCCCTCGAAGGAGGCGCCCAGTTCGACCCGGTAGCTGTAGAGGTCGGCGCCGTTCTGGTAGGTGAGGTGGTCGTGGGCGACCGCGACCGTGGCACGGGTGGCCTTCTGGCCGGTGACGGCGTAGCGGGCGCCGAGGGAGACGTTGCCGGTCCGGCCCGGCAGGCCGGTGCCGGGCACCTTGTCATGGTCGCGCGGGGAGATGCCGAGTTCGGCACCGGCGGAGAGGGTGGTGGACGCCTGCTGTCCCTGGCCGGAGATCTCGGTGCCGATCACCGCGTTGCGCAGCGAGCGTTCACTCAGGGTCGACTCGAAACGCCGGTCGGTCAGCCGGGCCCGCAGGACCAGGGTGTGGTGGCCACGGCTCACCTTGCCGTCCTCGGTGAGGGTGACGGGCACACCGGTGGTGGTCAGCTCGTCCAGACTCTGGGCGAGGGTCGGCCGGTCGAGGGCCTCGCGCACCTGGCGGTCGTTGTGCAGCGCGGTCCGCATCCGCCCGTCGCCGTACCAGAACCGGGCCAGCCGGGGGTGCCGCAGCATCAGCGGCGGCACGAACAGCGAGGGGTAGGAGCGGTGCAGGGTCTCCAGGACGCTGTCGGCGAAGACGCGCATCGGGTCCGGCGAAGCCGCGGGGGCGGCCGGGGCGGGCCGCTGGTCCTGCCGGTCCTGGTTCTGCTCGTCCTGGTCGGCAGGCGCGACCGGGTCCGGTGAGGCCGTCGGATCGGGTACGTCGCTCGGGCCGTCCGGGCGGAAGCCCTCGGCGCGGACCTGGCCGCCGAGGTGCACCGGGTCCTCCCGGGTGAGGTACCACGGGACCGGCGGCTCGGCGTCCGGGTGCGGTCCCGTCCGTCCGGGCGTGCGGCCGTCCCAGCCGGCGAGGCGACGGGCGTCCTGGGTGGACATCCAGTCGAGGCTGACCACCCGCACCGAACGGGCCGCGGAGGACGGCTCGCCCGCCTTGCGGACCACGAGGGTGCGCTCCACGCGGTAGAGCGCGACGGGCTGGTTGCGGATGCGGCCGGTGACCTTGCGGGCGGCGTCGGTGCCGAGGTGGTGGCCCCGGCCGATGCCCAGGTCCGTACGGATCGCCGCGCCGCCCTGGAGGCGTACGTCTGTCTCCGGGCCGGCGATCGTGTAGTTGGGCCCGGAGGTGATCTGCAGGCCGAAGCGGGTCTCGCGGACGTGGCCGCGTTGGTTCTGGTACGTGGTCTGGGTGAGGTCGCGCAGCTCCGCCTTGACCGACTCGGTGACCAGGGTCGCCCGGTGCGGGACGGACCGTTCGACGATCAGGTGACCGAGCGGGTGCCGGCCGCTCCCCCGGGTCAGCTCGGGCCCGCTGACCGGCCCGGAGAGCCGGCCGAACAGGGAGAGCAGCCGGCCCGGCCGGACGTAGGACACGAGCGTGCGGTGGGCAGAACTGCCGGGCCGGGCACCGGAGACGGCGAGGGCCAGTTCCTCCGGCGGGTCCGTCAGGTACAGACCGGTGATGTCGGAGACGCGCGGCTCGGCGCCGTCCGGGAAGGTGAGCGTACGCGGGGCCCGGCGGGGGCCCGTGAAGGGCACGGTGAGGTCGTCCGGCAGCCGCCAGCTCAGCCCGTCGCGCATGGCGAAGCGGGCGCTGTGCACCTGGGTGCGCCGCCAACGGGGCGCCGTGGCCCCCGAGTCGGTACGGCCGTCCCGTCCGCCCGGACCCGGCGCCTCGGTGACCCGCTCCACCCGGACCCGGTAGTGGACGTCGTCCAGGTGGAGGTGCGAGCCCTCCCAGCCGCGGTGCTCGGACTGGTGGTAGGCCTGGGTGCCCAGGGTGTAGTCGGTCCGGCGCGTCCAGCCCAGCGAAACACCGATCTTCAGCAGCCAGTTGAGCGGTGGACCCATGCCGAGGGCGGCGGCGACCCGGCGCCCGGATCCGACACTGCGCCCGCCGCCGGTGCCGGCCTGGCCACGCCGCATGGTGTCCATCCGCACGGTGGAGCCGTTGACGTCGCTGAACCGTTCCCAGCGGTGGTACGGGATGGCCTCGACCGTCATCTCCAGGCCGACGCCGGACTTCTCGCGGCCGACGAGGCGTGCGCCGCGCGGCGCGGTGAAGGCGGCGGGCTGGTGGGTCAGCAGGCGCAGCAGTTCCGCCTCGTCGAAACGGTCGCGCAGCTTCTTCGGCAGCTGTCCGAGGATCTCCCCTGCCACGTGGCCGGGCGAGCGCAGGGTGAGCCTTCCGGGCCCGGTGAGCAGCCCGCCGGACGTGGTCGCGGGGGTGCCGTCGGGGCGCGGGGCCTCCGGGTCGGACTCGGGGCTGATCAGGGCGGCGGGCAGGAGGCTGCCGTCCTCGAAGGTGACGGTGCGCGGTGCCGGACCGGGCGGCCGGGCGTCCGGACCGGTCAGCAGCCGGGCCGGGCGGTGCCGTTCGAGCTGGGTCTCCAGCGGCACCGGATCGCCGTGGTCGGCGTGGCCGGTGTCCGGGCCGTAGACGCCGTCGACCCCGCCCATGCCGCGCAGCCACTCGCCGAACGGGTCGGGCGCGGCGAACTCCTCGGTCACCGGGTCCGGGAGGGCCGGGTCCGGGGTGCCGGACGCCGGGGCGGGGTGGGGGGCACCGGTGGTGGTGACCGGGTCCGGTACGGCGGTGAGCGGGGCCGAGGCCGGGACCAGGGCGTCGAAGTGGTCGCTGCCGTTGTAGGACAGGTGCAGGGTGCCGCCGCGTCCGCCCGGGTGGAGCGGGGTGACGAGGGTGGTGCCCGGCGCGTGCCGGTCCGGCTGCACGAGCCGCAGATCGAGGTCGAGGGTGTGCGCCGCCGCCTGCGGGATCAGGTCGGCGAAGGGCGAGGACCACAGGGCGGGGTGCTCGGCCGCCGCGGCCATGAGTCCCTCGGTGCCCAGGTCCCGGGCGGCGGCCGGGGTGGGCGCCACGGTGGCGAGGTGCGGATAGCCGCTGTCCCGGAGGATGCGCCGCCACCGGCGCGGGTCGCCTTCGGTGACGACCTGCTGCGCGATCCGGTTCCAGCGCCGTGTGACGGCCTGGTGCCGGCGCGGGTCGCGCACTCCGGCGAGGGCGGTCATCCGCAGGTCGTCCACCACAGCGAGCACCGGGTCCGGGGTCGCCTCGGCCGCGGCGGCGGCCAGTTCGGACCCGGCGATCCGGTCGCGCAGCAGCCCGCGCAGTCCGGCGACGTTGCGCGCGGCCCACGCGGGCGGTACGTCCTGGCTCCGGGCGCTGTCGAGGAGGGCGCGGAAGAAGCAGTTGCCGTCGCCGGGCGTGTCGAGTCGGCGGAAGGCCGTGCCGTCCGCGTGCACGACGTCCGCCCGGCCGGACGGTACGGCGTCCTTGCTGAGCAGGGTCAGGTCCTCGGCGGTGCTCTCCGGGCGGCTCGGCGCGGGCGCCAGATCGGGCCTGCGGCGGGCGAGTTCGGCGGTGTCCTCGGGGCTCAGGGCCAGTTCGGACAGCGGCAGCGGGGTGTCGGAGAGCGACCAGGTGACCTGTGCGGCGGGCGCGTAGGCGAGTCCCCGTACGTCCTCGGGCGAGACGAGGGTGGTGGCCGGGAGGGCGGGCGGTGGCGGGGGCAGCAGGGCGTCGAGGGTGGTGTCGGGCCCGGCCGTGGTGCGCAGTCCGGCCGCGGCCCGCAGGAACGCGGTGTACTCCTCGGCGGTGGGGTCGCCGCCCGGGCTGGTGGCGGGGGCGCCGGCGCGGCGCCGGTCGACGGTCATCCGCTGCAGCAGGTCCGGGGTCATCCGGCCGTCGCCGTAGCGGGCCGCGGTGTCCGGGCTGAGCCAGCGCAGGCCGTCCACGTAGGCGAGCCCGGCCAGCGACTCGTGGTTCTCGGGGCGCTGTTCCGCGTCCGGGCCGAGGGCGTCGCGCAGGGTGCGGATCTGCTGGAGGGTGCGGGCCCGGGCGAAGGCGTCCGCAGGGCCCGGTCCCGAGTGCAGGCCGGCCACACGGGCCAGGGCGTCCAGATCGGCGCCGGTGGGCTCGGGGGTGAACAGCCGCCACCGTCCCGGCCCGTCGGGGCCCTCGGTGAGCACCGCACGGACGTCGCCGTCCCGGTCGCGGGCCGTGCCGACCTCGGTGGTGGGCGCGTACACGGGCCGCCCGGTCCGGTTCGCGACGTGCTGGGCCACGGGCAGGCCCGCCACCTCCGGCTGTCGTCCGGTCTCACAGGAGAACAGCACCAGCGGCCGGTCCTGGTCGCCGTCCCCCGTCCAGGTCTTGAGCACCTCGCCGAGCTGCACGCCGCTGACCTTCACGGTGGGGTGCGCCGCGTCGTCGGTGCCGAGCGTGACGGTGCGTGCGGTGCCGTGCCCGGCGAAGTAGTCGGCCCCGTGCTCGGTGCCCGAGCCGGGCAGCGGGGCGGGCGGGCCGGTGAACACCGTACGGCGAGCGGGCCGCCCCTCGGACGGGTCCGGCGCCGTGGAGGTCTCCGGGCCGAGCGAGGTGGTGCGCACTCCTCGGTAGGTGTCCTGGTCGATCAGGGCACGCCGGCTCGCTCCGTGCGCGGTGCCGTCCTCGGCCGCGCTCTGCGAGATGGTCAGCGTCCGCACGGCGCGCCCCGGCACCGGTTTCACCGCGGTGTCGGGCACCAGGCGCCGCAACCGGGCCAGCGGCACGGTGTGCCCGTCGAGGGTGGTGACGACCGGCCCGGCGGTGGGCCGTACGACGATGCGGGCCGGGGGTGCGGGAGGGGGGCTGCCGGGAGCGGTGGCCTCCGGGGTGCCGGGCTCGGGCGGGGGCGGGGTTCCGCCGTCCGCGGGGCCGTGTCCGCCGCCCGGACCGGCGCCGCCGGTGTGTCCGCCGGTCTCCTCGGCGTCGGTGGCGGTGGCGGACATGGTGGCAGTGTCCCCGGACTCCAGGTGCAGGTCGGTGGCCACGTCGGTCGGGGGCCGGGAGGGCGTGGCGAGCTCGGCCGTCACGGGCTCGGCGGAGACGGTGGCGGGGGGTGCGGCGACGGCGCTGTGCACCGGGGGCTTCGCGTCCGACACCGGCTTCGCGGGCTGCGGAGGTGGCGGAGACGGCTCGGCGCCGGAGGTCGTCACCGGCCCGCTGTCCACGGTCGTACCGCTCTCGGTGACGGGGCGGGGCGCCGGGCGCTTCGCGTCCGACACCGGCTTCGCGCGCTGCGGAGGTGGCGGAGACGGCTCGGCGCCGGAGGTCGTCACCGGCCCGCTGTCCACGGTCGTACCGCTCTCGGTGACGGGGCGGGGCGCCGGG
>NZ_JBEOTD010000024.1:0-11816 GCF_040426375.1 Streptomyces sp. NPDC096012 | reverse complement strand
CCGAGGGCGCCGGCGAGCGGCAGCAGCACGTCGGCGCCGGGGAAGGCGGTGTCGGCGGCCGGCGAGGTCGGGTCCGTGCCGTCCGGCGTCGCCGCGGGCGCCGGGCCGGTGAGCGGGCGCACCCGGACCGGGGCGCCGGGTCCCTGCCGGGTCAGCTCCACGGCGGCACGCACGGGTCGCGCCGTCCCGTCCGGAGTGGTCGCGGGTCCGAGGACCACGGCTCGGTCGGTCCCGGCCCCGTCCAGCAGCGCGGCGGCCTCCGGCGACCCGGAGACCGGCGGCGGTGCCTGCGACACGAGCACGGTGAGGGGCGGCGTGTGGCCGGACACCGGACTTTCGTCGGAGGCGGGCCGAGCCGTCTTCACGTCGGCGGCGGCGCCGTCGTGTGCCGGGCGGACGCCGCGGTCCGTGGCCGGGGCGCCGCCATCCGTGTACGAGCCGGTGGTGTCCACCTTGGGCGGAGCCGTGCCGAGGTCGGCGGAGGGTGAAGCCCCCGTGGCCCCGGCCGAGTCGGCCCCGCCCTCGACCGTGACGTCCCCCGGAGAGGGTCGCGTGCCCGAAGGCGCGTGGCCCCGCGCCTCCTGCGCGGAGTCGTCCGAGGTGGTCCGCGTGCCGTCGGCGCCGGTCGCAGCGTGGCCCCCGGGGGTGCCGTGCGGCTGACCTGCCGTCGGCGCATGCGTGTCACCGGAGTCGGTCACCCCTCCCGGCCGCGCCCCGGAACCGGGACGGCCCCCGGAACCGGCCCCTGACCGGGGACCGGCACCGGAATCGGCACCAGCCGCCGACCCCGGACCGGCACCGGAATGGGCGCGAGGCCCCGAACCCGCGCCGGAAGCGGCACCGGCCCCCGAACCCGCGCCGGTCCCGGCCGCCGTACCCCCGGCGCCCACCTGGGGACCCGCTACGACCGGCCCCCCGGAGTCGGCGGAACCGTCGACCCCCCGGACCTGAGCGTCCGGCGTGCCCCCGAGCGGCGGCCGCACCGTCACCGGTGTGCCGAACGAGTCGAGGGCGCGGCGGACCGAGTCGGCGTCCACCTGGGCGGCGAGGTCGTTCCCGGTGGGGACGACCCGGACCTCGGGCACCTGGGAGAGGTGGGCGTGCAGTCCGTCGCGGACGCCGACCTCGGCGGGGCCGGGCAGCGGCGTTCCGCGCAGGGCGGCCAGGTGGTGCAGGGCCTGTTCGCGGACGTCGGCGGGTCCGTGGTGCACCTGCCGCCAGAGCGTGTTCTCGGCGGCGGTCACGGGCAGCGGACCGGGCGTGTAGGACGGCGGCGCCGGGGTCGTGTACGGCGGCGGGTTCCCCGGGGAGTACGGCGGAGGCGCGTCGGTCCCGGTGAAGCCGCCCTGAACGCTGCCCTGTTGCCCGGCCGTCGGGGTGCTCCCGCCACCGGTGAAGTCGCCGCGCGGCGGCCCGCCGGGGCGGTCGGCACCGTCACCGCCGCCGGAGCGGTCGTGCGCGCCGTCGCCGGAGCCCCGGGTGCCGGGGCCGGACGTACCGCCGGAGACGGTGGCGGGGTTGCGCAACTTGTCGATGACGTGCCGGAGTTCGGCGCCGCTGTTCAGGGCGGTGCCGTGCAGGCTGCTCTCGACCTGGCTGCTGAGGCCCGCACCGACGAAGGTGGACCAGCTGGTGGACCAGTCGCCGTCGAAGGCGCCCTTGATCAGGAACTCGCCGAGCGCCTCGCCGGAACCGGCGGCGAGGAAGTCGGCCGTGCCCTTGAGCCCGTAGTGCCCGGCCAGCGCGCCGGGCCGGTCGGAGTTGTAGCGCAGGATCTGGCTGTTGCGCCACAGCTCGGGGTTGTTCCGGAAGGAGTGCGGGCCGTCGCGGAAGGTGACCGGAGGCGGGTTGGAGCCGGGGCGGTCGGTCGGCGTGTGGTCGCGCGGGGGGTGGGAGCCGGGCCCGGGGTCCGGCTTGGGGTTCGGGCGGTAGTCCTTGAAGTCGGGGCCGTGCGGGTTGGGGTGGGGCTTGTAGTCGAGGTCGGGTCCCTTCTTCAGGAAGTTGGTGTCGAAACTCTTGACGATGTTCTTCGCGAGATGGTCGAAGATGCTGGTGAAGAAGCCGGCGGCGGCGCCGAACGCGCCGTCCTTGAGGATCTGGCTCCAGTCGAAGCCGTCGGGGCGGCGGCCGCGCGGCGCGAAGTTCATCATGGCCAGGCGCACGGCGAAGGTGGTGAACGCCTCGGCGAACGCCTCGGTGAGCGAGGGCGCCAGGTGCAGCCGCTGGAGCAGATGGCTGAGCGTGGTGAGGATCATGAACCGGCTGCGCAGCTTGGCCATCATGATCTGGCTGGCGCTGACGCCGCCGGTGAAGAAGGACATCGCCAGGTAGATGGCGATCTCGATGAGCAGCCGGATGATCTCGGCGATGACCTGCCACTTGGACTCCATGATGTCCATGGAGGTCTTGCGCCGGCCCTCGGCGATCTTGTCGAGCTGTTCGGCGAAGTCGCGCAGGTAGTTCTTGCCGCCGTCGTCGATGAGCATGCCCATCGCCTTGGCGTACGACTTGGAGAGGTCGTCCGGCATCGACTCGGCGATGTCGTGGACCGACTTCTCGATCAGCGCGGACATCCGGTCGAGCTTGCGGCCCAGCCCGGAATAGGGGCGGCGGCTCTCGTAGGCGAGGTCCTCGTCGGCGTCGATGAGCTTCTCCCCGGTGAGGATGAAGATCATCGCGTTGACCTCGGGCGATGCCTTGATGCTCACCGGGCGCCGCTCCGTGCGCCGCTCGGGCCGCGCGGGTCAGTGGCGGCCATGCCCGCCCGTGCCGCCGGTGCCGCCGTCCAGGCCGTGCGTCTCGATCCGGCTGTTGCGCTGCTCGATGTCGTCGATGTTGCGGTCGCGGGTGTCCTTCATCAGCCGGACCTGGCTGAGCGTGGCGTCGGTGATGCCCACGAGGGCGTCCCGGATGGACATCATGGTGTCCTTGGTGGTCTGCCGCTCCTTCTGCTCCTGCGGCCTGGCCTTCTCGGCGAAGTCGCCGTCGGTGCCGGGCCAGCTGACGGTGGGGGCCAGCTCGTCCAGGAACTCCTCGGTCATGGACCTGGCCAGGGTGCCGATCTCCTCCAGCTGGCCCGCGAGGGCCTCGATGCGCTGCGGGTCGACGTGGTAGCGCTGTCCCATCGTCAGTCCTCCCCGTCCTCGCCGAGCGCGTCCCGCCAGGCGGGCGTGGCCGGGCCGCCGCGTGCCGTGTCCTCGTCGTCCTCGCGCAGCACCTCGGGTCCGAAGATCCGCTCCCAGTCCAGCTCGAAGCCCTTCAGCTCCGGTACGTTGCTGCTGGGTTCGGTGAAGGGTGCCATCGCCTTCATCACGTGCCGGTTCATCTTCACACGCGCGGCGCCCGCGGCCTCCAGGACGCTCGCGGCCAGCTCCTGGGGCGACATGTCGCGGTACTTGTTCTCCAGGAACTCGATACCGGTCAGTTCGCCCTGCGGTCCGACGGTGGCGCGGACGGCGCGGTCGGAGGAGAGCACCGCGAAGGACGCCTGCCGCAGTTCGCGCTCGGTGCGCGCGAGTCCCTCCTGCGCGGCCTGAAGTTCGGCCATCGCCTTCTCCAGACGCTTCTCCAGCGGTTCCGTCACGCCGCTTCGCCTTCCGCTTCGCCCGTACGACGGCCCGTGCTGCCCGGTGCCGTCAACTGCTGTGCTGATCCTGCCTGGTGAGAGGCCCTCCGGGGAAGCCGGGGCCGGGTGGCGTTCGTTACTCCCCGCCGACGGTCGCCTTCCGGTGGCCGTCCACAGCGCGTCCGGCCGACCGCCCGGAGCGTGTCCGGCTCACCGCCCGGTGCCTCGCCGGCTCAGCAGCCGGAGCGTGTCCGGCTCGCCACCCGGCGCCTCGCCGGCTCACCGCCCGATGACGGCCGGGGTGCCGCCCTCCTCGGTGCCCCACACGTCCGCGTCCTCCTCCAGGTAGTCGGCGGAACTGGTGGACCTGCGGTTCGGCTCCGCCACCTCCTCGGGGGTGTCCGCGCCCGTGGTCGCCACCCGGTTGGCCGGTGCCAGGAAGGTGTCGCTGTCCTCCTGGCGGTACCACGGGCTGCGCCGGCGCCGGTTACGGCGTTCGCTCTCCTCGGCCGCGTCGACCAGCACGGCGCGCACCCGCTCGCCGTTGCCCTTGCCGCCGCCCGCTCCCATGCCGCCGGCGCCGCCCATCGGCGAGCCGGGCGAGCCGGGGGCGCCAGGCGTGCCGGGGGCCCCGGGGACGGTGGCGGGGGTGAGCGGGCTGCTCCCGGCCGGGACGCTGTCGGAGAGGGGGGCGGCGCCGGTGGCGGAGAAGCCGTCCGCCGCGACGGTGGCCGCCCCGCCGAGGCCGCCGCCGACGCTTCCGGCGGTGACGGTGCCGCTGCCGCCGCCGGTGCCCAGGCCGGAGAGGGACAGCCGGCTGGTGGTGCCGTGGCCGCCGCCGGTTCCGCCGAGGCCGTCCAGGATGTCCGAACTCCCGTGCTTCCCGGACGTGTTGAGGTCGTGCAGGTTCAGCGTCTCGGTGTGGCCCTTCGGGTCGGTGAGGGTGGTGGCGCCGGTCTCCGGGTCGATGACCTCGGTGCTGCCGTCGGGGAAGCGGTTGGTGAGCTTGCCGTCGTCGAGGACGGTGGTGGAGCCGTCCGGGTTGGTCACCTTCGCCCCGTGTGTGAGGTCGACGGTGTGGTGGGTGCCGTCCGCCCCGACCGTGGTGAGCTTCCCGGTGTCCACGTCGAACGAGGACGTGGTGCCGTCGCCGAAGGTGCTGGTGATGTCGCCGTGGGAGTCGAACGCGAGGTGGCTGCCGGTCGGGCTCTGCAGACCGGACCCGTCGACGTCGAAGCTGCCGAGGCCACCCGAGGACTGGGTGTTGATGCCGCCCAGATCGCCGAGGTGGCCCAGATCGCCGCTGTGGTTCGGGGAGTTGAGGTTGCCCAGGTTGCCGAGGTTCTCGCTGTGGGTGGTGCCGTCGGGGTCGGTGGTGACGCTCTGCCCGGTGGCGGGGTCGACGGTCTGCCTGGTGCCGTCGGGGAACGTCGTCGTCAGCCTGCCGTCGTCCCCGAGGGAGGTCACCGAGCCGTCCGGGTTGGTCACCTTCACTCCGCCGCCCAGGTCCGCGGTGGTGCTCGAGCCGTCCGGGTGCGTGGTCGTGAGAGTGTGCCTGCCGGGGTCGAAGGTGCTGCTGCTGCCGTCGGGGAACCGGGTACGCAGGTCACCACCGTCGGTGAGCTGGGTGCTGCCGCCGGTCGGGGTGCCGAGCACACCGTCGTGCGAGCCGCCGTTGAGGCCGTCGAGGGTGCCCAGGTCGGTCGTCGTGGTGGTGCCGTCGGGGTTGGTGGTGACGCTCTGCCCGGTGGCGGGGTCGACGGTCTGCCTGGTGCCGTCGGGGAACGTCGTCGTCAGCCTGCCGTCGTCCCCGAGGGAGGTCACCGAGCCGTCCGGGTTGGTGACCTTCACTCCGCCGCCGAGGTTCGTGGTCGTCTTCGAACCGTCCGGGTGGGTGGTGGTGAGCACCTCGCTGCCGGGGTCGAAGCTGGTGCTGCTGCCGTCCGGGAAGTCGGTGGTGAGCCTGCCGTTCCGGAGCTGGGTGCCGCCACCGGTCGGGGTCTTCAGGGAACCGCCGAGACCGGTGTTGAGTCCGCCGAGGCTGCCCAGGTCCTGGGCGACGGGCGGCGGCACGGTCTGCTGGGCGTCACCGCCCCGGCCGTTGATGTCACCGAGGCTGCCCAGGCTCTCGGTGGTAGGCCTGTTCTGGTTGAGCAGGTCGCCGAGGCCGCCGAGGGTCTGCTCCGTGACGGCGTTCGGGCCGCCGGGGTCGTTGAGCCCGCCGAGGCTCTCCGTGACGGCCTTGCGCTGCTCCTCGGCCTCACGCTTGGCCTCCTCCTGCTGCCTGCGCTGCTCGTCGCGGATCTCGTCCTGGTACTTCTTGTCCTCCTCGCGCTGCTTGTTCTGTTCGTTGCGCAGGTCATCCTGGTACTTCTTGTCCTCCTCCCGCTGCTTGTTCTGCTCGTTGCGCAGGTCATCCTGGTACTTGCGGTCCTCCTCGCGCTGCTTGTTCTGCTCGTTGCGCAGGTCCTCCTCGTACTTGCGGTTCTCCTCGTTCTGCTTGTTGATCTCCTCCTGCTCCTCCTTGGCCTTCTTGTCCTTGTACTCGTCCGCGGCCGTCCCGGTCGACTTGGGCTTGGGGACGTTGTCGGAGAAGTCGGTGCCGAGGTCGAGGAAGTGGTTGTTCAGGCCGGACTGGACCTGGGCGGCCGGCTTGCCGAGGTACTCGGCGACGCCCTGGCTCCAGAGCTTGACGGCCTTGTCGCCGACCTTCGCCCAGTTGGCGATGTCGTTGAGGTCGCCGTACTCGGGGTGGTTCTGGGTGAATCCGGCCTGCGGGCTGTGGCTGACGATCGTGGAGTAGCGGGTGCTGTACGACGTGATGTCCGACTTGGCGACGTTGTTGGTGTCGACCCACTGGGCGAGGTCGTCCAGGACGTAGCGCAGCACCTGGTGCGGGTCGTAGTACGCCGACTTGGCCCAGGTGAGCCACGCGTCCAGCAGCTTGGTCGCGGCGTCCTCCAGGTACTTGCGGCCCAACGACAGGGCGCGCGAGTAGACCGTGTTGCCGGTGCCGGTGTCGGTCCCGTCGCCGGCGGCGGGCGAGGAGTTGAAGGTCTCGACGTAACTGTCGTAGTTCTCGCGGATCTTCTTCAGCAGACTGCGGAAGACCTCGGCGGCCTCGCCCTTCCAGCTGGCGTCGTCGCGGCCGAAGCGGTCCTCCCAGTCCTTGAGGACGGGCGCGTGGTCCTTGAAGAACTTGGCGGCGTAGTCGAAGGAGTCGCCCGTGGTGTTGAAGGAGTTGAGGTCCACCACGTCGGCGCCGGGCACGCCCAGGTTGCTGAACCGGGCGTCCTGGGTGTTGCCGCCCAGCAGGGCGAGGAGCGCGGCCCGTGGCCCGTTCATGTACCGGGCGAGCGGGATGGTGCTCATCTTGTCCTTGTTGTAGTCCGTGAACTCGTTGCCCTCACGGACCTGGGCGTTGTGGACGTCGTCGGAGCCCGGCGTCGCGAAGATGATCTCGTCGCCGGCCTTCACGCGGCCCTCGAAGACGATCCGGGCCTGCATGATCGACTGCTTCTTGCCGCTGTCGAAGAAGAAGATGTCGTAGTCCTCGCCCGAGTTCGTCAGGAACCCGGACTCCTTGACGAGGAGGCTGAGGCTGCGCTCCTTGATGTCCATGCGGAAGAGCTTGCCGCCGTGTTCGGAGCGGAGCGTGTCGAAGATGGTGTTGCGGTCCGGGACCGGATAGCCGGTGATGTGGGTGACCAGGGCGGCCCAGGTGTCGTCCGAGGGGTCGCCGGCCTTGTCGAACTTGTCGACGTTGGCGGCGGAGTGGGGATCGTACCGGTCGGCCACCGGGCGCCCTTTCTGGTCGGTTGTCGTCCGGAGCGGCACACCACGCCGTCGTGGGGGTGTGCGTCCGGGGGTCGGTCACGGGGGACGTGCCGGGCGGTGGGCGCGCCGGCGTGCGGGCGGGTCAGCCCGCGTCGCCGGGCTTGCCGGTGGTGCCGGACGTCAGGGTGTCGACCTCTTCGAAGGTCTGGAGCAGGGTCTGCGCGTCGATCGCGTCGAGGTTCTTGTCCTTGGTCTTGTTGGCCTCGTCGATCGTGTCGGTGAGGGCCGCCTTCAATTCCTTGAAGAGGTCCATCTGGTCACCGAGCAGCTTGTCGATGGCCTCGGCCGCGGTGCGGATGTCCTCGATCAGCTTGGGGCCCGACACCAGGGGGTCGGTGACCATCTTGCCGATGCGCAGGAGCTGCTTGTCCTGGGCGAGGTTGCCGGGGGTGGTGTGCCCGTCGACGAGCTGGCCGAGCGGGCGGATGTGGGACCCGTCGCCCTGTTCGCGGTGTTTCTTCGCGGCGGTGTACACCGGCTGGACCTCGTTGTCGCGGAAGTTCTCCATCTGCTTGAGGTCGAAGTGCTTGACGTCGGCCTTGTCACCGGCCATGGGTCGCTCTCCTGCCGCTCGGTGCCGGACGGGGACGGGGTACGGGTGCGCCCGCCCCGGGGGGACGGGCATCGGCCGGACGGGTCGCCCGGCGTTTCCCCCGGGGCCCTGGGCCGGGCCCCCGGGGACGTTCCGGCGGACTAACGGGCCCGCACGTTGCCCCAGTTGTCGGCGCTCCTGCGCTCGTCACGGGAGTGGTTGTCGTGGATGCTCTGGATCAGCGTGCCGCTGTCACCGAGGAGCGCGGCCATGTTCTTGGTCGCCTGGTCCCACTCCGCCTGGACGGTGCGGTACATCTCCTGGTCCGAGCCCTCCCAGGAGGAGACGAGCGGCTTCAGCTCGTCCTCCAGGTTGTTCAGCGTGTTGATGATCTGCTGGGTCTGCTCGGTCAGCTCCTCGATGGCATGCCGGACCACGGGGTACTGCACATCGATGATGCCGTCGGCCATGACGTCTCCTTACGGGGTGGCCGGGCGCCGGCGCCCGGGAAAGCGTGCGGGGCGAAGCGATGACGTCGCCGCCCGCTGTCGCGCGGATGGTCGGGTCAGCTCAGCGCTTCGAAGACGCCCTGGCTGGTCTTGCTGTTGAGGACCTCGGTCAGATCCTGGTTCTCCTTCGCCAGACGGTTGGCGGAGGTCACGTTCTCCTGGAGCGCGTCGACCATCTTGCTGATCTGGACGACCACCTTCTGCGCCTCGGCGTTCCAGCTGCGGAAGAGCTTCAGCAGGGCCTGCCCCTCGTCGCCGCCGACGCCCGTGCGCGCGGCGATCTCGGCGACGTTGTTCTGGATCTTCTCGACCTGGGACCGGGCCGACTCCAGGGAGGAGACGCCCCCCAAGCCCTTGGCATAGTCCGCTTTCCTGGCGGCACTGTCGGCCATGTCACGTTCCCTTCGTTCAGGCTGATCTCGTCGAACCGGTGTCCGCCGAGGCTAAGGAGAACCCGGCGTTCCGCGCAACGGACGCAGGGAAGATTTGAGCTTGCGCCGGAGCGTCAGAATTGCGGTCGGGTACGGGGGTTGTACGAACGATACGGCGAAGTGGGCATCGCCCGGCGGGATTCGTCCGGGCACGAAGGGTGTACCGCACATGCGGTTCGTCGATACAGGCGGGAAGCGGTCACCCGGAGCGGCCGAACGGGCATCGCTGACGTATCCGGATGGCAGCGGTATCCGCGCCACCGCAACGGCCCGTCGGTAATGATCTGAGCTTTTTCTGAGCTTTTCCGCCGGGCCTCGCCCAGCGCGACTTCACCGGCTCCGCACCTCCGTGTCCGCCGGCACCGCACGCGGCGACCGGGGAAGCGGATTTCGGCTGGAATTCGCCCCTCCGGGTCACCCTTTTCCGTTCCTTTCCCTGCCTTTTCCTTTCTTTACGGCCACATGAGGCTGTATGCGCCCCTTGCCGTGATCAGCGCGCGGTGACGGCTGTGCGCGCCGTGCCCACCTTGACCGTCTTGTCCGCCTTGTTCGTGCCGGTCTCCCCCGCCTCCCGGCCGCAGGCGGGTGCCGTGACCCTGGGGGCGGCGGCGCCCGTCGCGGCGGCCGGATCGAGGTCGGCGCCGGTCGGCAGCGAGGCGAGCAGCGGCGCCGGGACGGAGTCGATGTCCGAGGCCTCGTAGCCGAGCGAGGCCAGCGCCTCCCTGCCCGAGACGCGGTACTTCACGCCGTTGTCGGCCACCAGGTAGGTCGTCCCGGCGTGCGCGGCACCACTGGCGTTCAGGGCCCGGACCAGGGCGCCGTGTCCGGGTCGGACCACCGTGACGTCCGTCGGGACGCAGGCCGGCTTCAGCGGCTCGGCGGTGCCCGCCCCCACCGCCGCGGGCGCCAGGTCGGTCAGGGAGACCAGGACCGAGGCGATGCGGGCGCCGCCGGCGCCGCCGTCGACCTGCGCGCACAGCGCGCTGCCGCGCGGGGTCGTCCGGGGGACGGGCGGCGCGTCCGGCAGTTCCGCCGAGCCCGCGCCCGCGGTGTCCCGGGCGCGGTGCTCGCGCAGCACGTCGGCGCCGACCGTACGCACCTCGGGCGAAGCGCCCTGGTAGGCGTTCTTCTCGGTGGCCGGGTCGCCCAGCACCAGGGCGGCGCCGAGCCGGGTGAGCGGTACCAGACCGTCCCGGCGCAGCAGTTGGTAGGTGCTGCTGCCCCCGGGCACGCTCACCTTGAAGACCTGGCCGACCCGGGTGGCCTCGCCCCCGATGAGCGGGCCCTTCTCGCCGCGCCCCGGCACCGCCGGCGGCTTCAGCGCGGGCCCCGGGGCCAGCGCGTCCAGGAAGGCCGCCGAGACCCGCATCGGCCGTTGCGAGCCGTAGCCCAGGGCGGTGCGGGCGTTGGAGGCGCGGTCCAGCGCCAGTCGGCTGCCGCGCCACACCAGGTACTGGGTGCGGTCCGGGCCCTCGACCAGCACCCCGTTGTCGGCCGCGACGCCCCGGCTGTCCAGGGCCGCCCCGGCGACCACCGTGGTGGCGCCCGGCTTGTCGACGCCGGTGTCCGCGACGACGCCGGACGTGTCCGGCAGCGCGCCGTCGGGACCGGTGACGCACATGTGCCAGGCGCCGTCGTCGAGCCCGCCGGAGTCGGGCACGCTGTCGGGGGCGCCGGGGAGGCCGACCGGGGCGCCCACCGGCACGTCGCGCAGGGAGGCGGTGCGCACGTCGGCGGTCTCCAGGCCGGGGCCGCCGATCAGCCGCGCGGAGGCGTAGTTGCGCACCGGGTGCAGGACGTCGTCGGAGCCGGTCCACAGGTAGCGGGCGCCGGTGTCGCGGTTGACCACCAGGTGCACGCCCTCGCGCCAGCCGTCGTTGCCGCCGGGGCGCAGCAGGCCGTAGACGGTGGCGCCGGCGCCGATCAGGACGGTGACCAGGACGCCGAAGACGACCCCCCGGGTGGTGCGCCCGAGCGGGCTCTCGGGGGCGTCGGGGTCGGCCATGAGCAGACCCGAACTGAGCCTGCCCATCATGAAACTGTGGGCGTGCACCTGGTCGCGCTTGGACTGCACAGTCCCTCCTCACTCGTTCTCGATGAACCGGTACGCCGGTACGCCGGTACGTCCGTACCCGGGCCCCCGCTGGGCCGCCCGCGCGGCCGGCCGGAGAGGCCGGTACGTCCGTACCCGGGCCCGCGCTCTCAGCCGAACAGCCCGCGCAGCCAGCCGAAGAGGCCCGCCACCCACAGGGTGAGCGGCAGCAGCGCCACCGCGAAGCCGGTGTGGGCGAGTTCCGCGGCGCGGCCCCAGTAGGGCAGCATCCGCCGGCCGGGGACCGTCCAGGCGGCGACGACGAGGGCGGCCGCCGCGGCCAGCAGCACCGCGAAGACGATCACCCGGCCGGTGCCGTCGCTGCCGACGGCCCAGGCGCGGGCGAGCAGCAGCAGCCCCCACAGGCCGGGCACGGCCAGGGTGAGCCGCTGCCCGGTGTGCACCAGGCCGCGGGCGTGCAGGAGCAGCAGCAGGCTGAGCACCAGGGCGGTCAGCACCTCGGGCAGGCCGGGATGCTCGGTGAGGACGACCAGGGCGGCCGCGACGACGCTGCCGGTGGCGGCGAACAGGGCGGTGACCCAGCGCCCGGCCAGTTCGGTGCGCTCGGCGACCTCGCCGCCCGCGTAGGGTTCGATGCCCTCCTGGAGCTGCCCGGCGGAGGACGGCAGGGCGGGCATCCGCATGCCGGCCAGCTTGAAGGCGAACGGTGCGACGGTGCCGGCGCCGAGCGCGGCGAACGTCGCGACGAGCGCCGTCGAGCCCGGCACGGTCAGGTCGGTGTAGCCGGTCAGGGCGCCGGCGACCGCGACGGCCACCGACACCACCGCGCCGGCCAGCAGGGCCGGGGCGCCCACCGCGGTGGCGGCCAGCGCGAGGACCGCGCCGCCCG